>JBGOUW010000037.1:0-16361 GCA_041477755.1 Binatia bacterium | reverse complement strand
GTTTCCGGAAGCTGACGAACTTCTCGATGAACGTATCTTGCTGGTCCATTTTAGTTTAGCGTCGCTCGGTGGCTCGTCGCACCGCTACCAGTGAAGATGGAGTGTCGGATCACGCATGCGGTGCTCTTAGTGCCACTGAGTCGAGCGGTCGTCAATCGAGATTTTTTTCGATCGACGCTTCGGTCGTCGCAATGAGCCGTTCATCACGGCGCGTCTATTTCCGACTCTCGCCGGTCCGACTCGCCGATGCCAGCAGCACCGTACGCAGATCGTTCAGCACGAGTTGAGGATTGAGGAAGCCGACGCTGTAAATGTTGCGCACGTGATTGTCGGCATCGAGCAGAAATACCTTGAGCACATGGCGGAAGAGGCCGCTCCATTGGCCGTCGGAGAACCACAGCTTACCGACCGGCTGGCCGAAGTCGGTCAGCAGCGGCTGCAGCTCGGCGTCATTGCGCGTAGTCACGAAGCGCCAATCTGTCTGGGGCTGGTAGAAGCCGCTCACCACCTTCATGCGCGCCGGCGTATCGCGTTCGGGATCGAAGCTGATGGTGATCAACATGACCTGACGCGCCAACTCCGGATCAACCGCCAGCTCGCGATCGACACGCTGCAAGACCGCCTGGCTCAGCGGACAACCGACCGCGTCGGCGCACGTCGTGTAGATGAACGCGACCACCGCGATTCGGTCCTGCTTGAGCGCGAATAGGCTGGTCGCTTGGCCCTCCGCGTCCAACACCGGGTGGTCGGCAACGGATTTGATGGTCGGCAGGGTGTACGAACCGGGCGCCGGCGGTGCGTACTCGGGCGTGAAGCTGCCGACAGCGTACGTGTACGAAAGGTCGGCGGCGTCGATGCCGCGCAAACGTTCGGCGGGAGCGATCGTATCGGTAGCCGGCGCGCTGCTGGCGAGCCACGTTAAGCCCACGAGCGCGAGGGCAAGCGGAAAACGCGTCAGCACTACGCCCTTCGAGACGGCGCCAAAAGCAGGCGCTTCCTGAGGAGGAACAGTTGATTGGTTGATCTCAGAGGCTCCTATCCGTTCGCCCCGAGGAGCGGCCGTTTTCTTGGGGCCGCGTCTCGAAGGGCGCCTTCTCGCGAGGCAGCATGCTTCACTGACTGGCATTGCTCCTCTGGCCAGGAAATTCACGATCACCGGTCTGCCAGGCGCACCGGCGGTACCGCGGCGTAGATCTGATTCTTGTAGAACTCGTCTTGCCCGAAGTGCATGTGATGCGGGCGACCGAGGCCCTCCTTGGTGAAGTCGACGCTGAAGAGCGGGCTCAGCTTCTTCCCGTCCCAACTGTAAGCCTTGAGGAATTGCTCGTTGTCTTTCCCTTTCTTGTCCCAATTGGCCAACAGCGAGGAGGTGAAGTACACCCGCTTGCCATCCCAGGTCTGCGACACCATGTTCACCTGCGCGCCGATTTTCTGCGCCAGCACCTGCTTGGGGTGGGTCGGCTCGCTCACGTCGTAGACGCGGCAGATCCCGTCCATGAACGAATCGACGAACAGAAATCGATCGTCCGCCGAAAGACTAATGTCGACCGGTAGCGGGACCTTCTTCGGATCGCCGATGTCGGCGACGGCCGTGGCGGTGAAGTGACCATCGCCTTGCTGGGCGATGAGCCAGAGCTTCGATGTCAACGCGGTGCTGGTGAAGGCGTAGTTGTGTCGCGGTTGCAGCGCCCAGCGAATCTCCAGCGGTGCGCCGGGTACGTCGAAGATTTGGATGGGCTTGCGGGCGTGGAAGTCCCACAGCACCATGGTATTGCCGAAGTGCTTCATCGCTTCAGCGTCGCCGAGCAGCTTGCCAAAATCCATCATGTAGTTGTTCCAGCCGGTGAACGACGAGCTGAGCATGCGATTGAGCCGCGGCTGCACCCGCGCATCGTAGCCGTACTCGGCCTTCTCCGGCAGCCACACCGTTTCGATGAACTTGCCGTCGTTGTTGTACTCGACGAATGCGGTCTTGCCGGTGTGATCTTTGTTCGACAGCGCCGGGATCAACATGCGGCCGGGGAGCGCGTAGAACGTGTGCGGGCCGACCACTCCGCCACTGTCGCTGACAAAGGAGTCGATGGTCTTGATCAGCTTCGGGTGGGAAGGGTCGGGGACGAGATCAAACACGAAGATCATGCTGTCGTCCAACCCGCCGGCCCAGAAGTAGCGCCGATCGTCGGTGAAGCCGCCGTGGTGCGCCTCGTGTCGGCCACCGACCGACACTGATGAGACGACCTTACCGTAGGACGGCGACTTGGGATTGGTGCCGACGGTGACCAGCTTGTCGGAGCCGTCGCCAACGCCGTCGACGCCGACTGTCCACACGTAAACGTAATCCTCCTGCCCGGTGATCTTCGGCATGTACGGCGACATACAGGTCTCGTCGCCACGTGCCGCCACGACAGTTACGAGCGAGGTCACCAGGGCAAGAAAGATTCCACGCCAAATCCGGATCTGCGTCATCGCTCTCTCCTCTGCATCGGAGCTCTTCTGCTGTGGAGACTGGCACGCTTGGTACCCCAGGGCCGTCGTGCCCGGCGTGCGAGTCGCGAGACGTGTCAGGGCAGAACGTCGGGCGGCGGCTAGTGTCGTCCAGGTCGAGCGTGACAGTCAAGGGCTCCCAGTCGACTCTTGACCCCGCGCCCGGCTTCCTGTTCTCTTCTCCCATGGCAGTCTTCTCCTTCTGCCGGGGCAGCACTCCCGGACACTGTTGATGACATCAACACTCGGCCCTGCGCTCGCGACATCCGCGCGCATACTGGTCGTTCGACTGCGCCGGCTTGGGGATGTGCTCCTCCTGACGCCGACGCTGCGTGCGATTCGTCTGGCGTACCCCGCCGCCCGGCTCGATGTTCTGACGCTTGCCGGCTTCGATCAGGTATTGATCAACAATCCGCACGTCGATCGGTTGCTGGTGCTGGAGCGCGGGATCTCCTCCTGGCTCCGCGTGACCGGTATCTGCCGCGCGGCCCGATACGATGCCGTCCTCGACCTGCAGAGCAGCCCGCGCAGCGCTCTGTTTGTCCTCACGTCTGGAGTGCAGGTTCGTGTGGGCTGGGAAAAACAGCGCCCCCGTGACCGGATCTACAATCACCTGGTGCCTGGTTGGAACGATCCAATTTACGTCGCGCGCAAGCTCCCGCGCGTAGCGGCCGCCATCGGAGTCCCGGCCCCGGCGGACGTGCGCCTCGAGTTGGCCGTCTCGGGGGCGGACCGAGAGCGGGCCGCTGCGCTGTTCACGCAGGCGGGCATTCGCTCCGATCGGCCGATCGTTGCGATCTCGGCCGCGGCGAAGGTGCGCGACAAGCAGTGGTTGCCGGAGCGCTATGCTGAGGTGGCGGATGGCTTGGTCCGCACCCACGGGGCACAGCTGGTCTTGACCGCCGCTGCGGATGAAGTCGAACAAGTCCGCGCGGTCGTGGCCCGGATGCAGGAGCGCCCCGCACTCTGGGGGTACGGTGCCACGACCATTCAGGAACTCGCGGCGATGTACGAACGCTGCCATGTCTGGATCGGCAACGACGGCGGCGCCAAGCACATAGCGACCGCGGCCGGCTGTCCGACTGTGGTGATCATCCGGACGGGAGGTGAGCGCTTGTGGACCGACTGCGCGAACGATCCGGATCAAGTCGTCGTGTCTGCGCCGCCGGGGCGTGAGCAATCTGAACCGTTGGCGACCGCCACCGTCGAGCAGGTGTGTGACGCCGTCGCGCCCTTCCTCCATCGGCGGGCCGCCGCGCAGGGCGACGGGTAGCGCCGGCGCCGGTGTCTGGAAGAAAGATCGCATGACATCATCGTCGGCACAATCGCCGTTAGCGGTTGAAGAGCTGCTCGCAACCAGTACCTGACAGTAGCGCATCAACGGCGCACCGGTCGTCGAGCGCCAGCGCGGCATGGCCCTCGCGCAGCCACTGTAGGCACTTGCCTTGATACGGGAACGGCTTTTGTGTCCAAGGGCGTCCATCGATCGTGCACTCGACGCGCTCGGCGCCGCGCTCGAGTGCGGTGGCATTGGCGAGCAGGAAAGGGACGTAGACGCGCCCCACTTCAACCAGCACGGCGCGGAGAGTGTCCGGGACCGCGTCGCGTGAAATCCATTCGGTTTCGGACGGTGCGAGGCCGGAGAGATCTTCTACCACATCCACCCAGGCGACGACTCGCGGTGCGATGTCGAGAGCGATCGCAGCCGGCGTCGGATCGAAGGCTACAAGTTGCGTCAACTGACCGAACAGACCGAAGTCCGACGCTCCGGGTCGGCCGCCCATCACGAAGCGCGCATGAGTGAGATGGGCATCGAGCAGCCGCAGCAGACGCCGGTAGCTCTCCTCGATCACCGGCGCCGTCGTTTCGTTCGATCCCACCACACCCAGGCGGTTGATCTGACGCTCCGCGACATTCTTTCCGAGAGCCACAGCCTGACTCTCCGGCATATTGGTGCGGAACCAGCGTGGCAGGATAGCCGCGGCGCGCGCGATGTCGGGGGCGTAGGCCCAGCGGTAGTGGAACATCGCCTTGGTCAGCCACTCGTCGGCGTAGTCTTCGAGCAAGGTGTCGAGGTACGCTACGACCGGATCGGGCGGAACGACCGAGCGGCCTGAGTACAGACCCTCAAGCCGACGGATCAGCGGCGTCGAATCCACCAACGCCACGGGCACCCCGTCGCGGCCCCGCAGGATGAGCTGGGGCAGGAGTTCTACGCGCGGCGCGGGGAGTCCCTGGTTCTCGGGGGCGCCGCGGTGCATCCACGCGTAAGGAATGCGGCGGTAGCGCAGTACGGCGCGCAACTTCCGGCTGTACGGCGAACCGGGTGCACCGACGATAGGAAGCGGTTGATCAACCATGGCGAGCCTCCATTTATCTGGCGAATTCCTTGACGAGGGCGAGAACCATTCGCTCTACAACGGCCTGCGCGCGCTCGCGCCCGAGGCGCTGCTCAGTTCGCAGCCGATCCCACGCTTCGAATGACGTGGTGAGGTCCAGCGCGTTGGCTATTGCCGCTGGCGCACGCCGAAGCTCGGGGAGCCATCGGATCAAATCTGAGCGCAGCGTCCGCACCAGCAGCGCATGACGGTCGTGCAGAAAACGAGAGCGGCGACGCCGGAGATTTCCCGAGCGTTTGTACGGCGCGATGCGTTCGAAGAAGGCAGCACGTTGGCGGACAAGGGTGACCGCCCTTTGTTTGAGGCTTCCTTCGGCTCGACCACCGACGAGGAGTGGTACCGCTTCGGCCTGCAAGCGGGCGTCCATCTCGACGAACAGACTCTCCATGTCGGAGAAGCGCCGAAACACTGTCCGGATGCCGACGCCGGCCCGCTTCGCGACCTGTTGCGCCGTCGGCTCGAGAGTGCCTTCGCCGATGAGTCCCAACAACGCGTCCACGATCGCCTGCCCGCTGCGCTCGCCCCGACGCACGCGGCCATCGGGCGCCGGCTCGGTTGGTGATGGTGCCAGGGTTGCCATAAGGCGTGTTGTGGCATATCTAGTGTCACAACATTCTAGCGCACGCAAGGGAGATGTGAGCGTGGGATGTTCTCTGATCCGGCGAAGGAGGAATGTACCGATGGCAATCTATCCAACCCCCGAACAGATTCAGACCCTGTTGGCCGGTCCGGCCGACCAGCCGGTCGTGATGGTCAATCTGCTCCGATTCAAACCCAAGGCCGACGCGCTCGACGCGGGGGTGTCCGGCGAGGAGGCCTACCGACGCTACGCCGATAAGATGCGGGAAGTGGTCGAATCGAGCGGCGGCCGCTTCGTCTGGGTGGGCCGCGTCGACTCTGTGGTCATCGGTGACGCGAATGAACACTTCGACATGGTCGGGCTTGTCGAGTATCCGTCGCGCCAGAAATTCCTCGAGATCGCGTCGAGTGATCGCGTACGCGAGATCGGCGCACATCGCGCCGCCGGCCTCGAGAGTCAATGGCTGATCGCGACGACCGAGCGGCCATTCTAAGCGGCCATTCTAATGGAAGGGGTCGCCGCAGAGCGGGAGCCCAAGGCAGCAGGAGCTCCTGCCGGCCTTGCCTGGAAGGTGCTGATCGTGTTGGGGCTGCTCAATCTTGGCCGCGGCAGCATTCACGTCTTTCTCCCCGACGGCGGCGCCGGGCGCATCGCGCACTTCGATCTGACGTACTCCTTCGACGTGATCGTCTTCCTGTTCGCCGTGATGGGCCTACAGCAGATGGCGCTCGGCATCGTCGATCTACTGGTCGCGTTTCGAAAACGCGCGCTTGCGCTG
The DNA here is from genome assembly GCA_041477755.1 of Binatia bacterium. Lineage (GTDB taxonomy): Bacteria > Desulfobacterota > Binatia > HRBIN30 > JACQVA1 > JACOST01. The sequence goes on along the minus strand of JBGOUW010000037.1, from coordinate 10,120 downwards.
CCGCTGCTCTGGTTTCACGCGCTGGAGCAGACCGCCGGAACCATCATCATCGGACTCTACAAACCGCCGCCGGGGCGGCCGCCGGGCTTGGTCGGGGCGCCGCTTGGGCTGGCGGTTCTCTGGGCCGTGCTCGCATGGATCTATTGGCAGAGACGGCACGGTGCGGAGAAGTGAGGACTTCCAGGTCGCCAACACGATGCTGAGCAAGCGTAGCATCCTGCTTCTCATCAGTATCGGGGTCGTCGGCGTTGCCGGTTGGAAGGTCTTCGAACGTTACTGGATCTATCTTCCGGGCATCATCGCGACGATCCGTGATCCGATCGGCCCGACTCGCGAAGTCACCTGGGCGACGGTGCCGGCGACTGCGGACGTGGCGGCCGCCACACGCCCGCCGAACATCATCCTGATTTTGGCCGACGACTTGGGCTACAACGATCTGACCTTCGGCGGCGGCGGTGTTGCGGGTGGAACGGTTGCAACGCCGAACATCGACTCGATCGCGAAGGACGGCATCAACTTTACTCAAGGGTATGCCGGCAACGCGACCTGCGCGCCCTCGCGGGCCGCGATCATGACCGGCCGATACGCGACACGCTTCGGCTTTGAATTCACTCCCGCGCCCGCCGCGTTCATGAGGTTGATCGGCCGTCGCTCCCCCGGCGCAATTTATCACGCCGAGCTCGAACACGACATGCCGCCCGTCGGCGACCTGACCGTTCCGGAGGACGAGATCACGATTGCCCAGCTGCTGAAACGCCGCAGCTACCGCACTCTGTTCCTGGGCAAATGGCATTTGGGAGAAAAGCCGACGACGCGCCCAGAGGCGCGCGGCTTCGACGAAGCGCTGGGCTTCATGCCGGGCGGGTCGCTCTACCTGCCGAAGAATGCCTCGAACGTCGTCAACTCGTTTCAGGACTTTGATCCCATCGATACGTTCCTCTGGGCCAACCTGCCGTTCGCAGTTACACACAACGGTGGCAGCCGCTTCACGCCCGCCAGCTACATGACCGACTATCTGGCGGACGAAGCGGTGAAAGCAATTGCCGCCAACCGCAACCAACCGTTCTTCATGTATCTCGCGTTCAACGCGCCGCACACGCCGCTGCAGGCGCTCAAGTCGGACTACGATGCATTGCCGACCATCCCGGATCACCGGTTGCGCGTCTACGCGGCGATGATCCGCGCCCTCGACCGTGCCGTCGGCAATGTGCTCGCCGCGCTGAAGCAGAATGGAATCGAGGACAACACGCTCGTCATCTTCACCAGCGACAACGGTGGCGCCAACTACATCGGGCTTCCCGATATCAATCGCCCCTACCGCGGCTGGAAGGCGACCTTCTTCGAAGGCGGTATCCACGTGCCGTTATTCCTGAAGTGGCCGGCCGTCCTGCCGCGTGGCGCCACCTTCGCAGCGCCGGTCGCGCATATCGACATCTTCGTTACGGCTGCGGCCGCGGCGAGCGTACCGCTCCCCAGCGATCGGGTCATGGACGGTGTGAACCTTATCCCGTTTGCTCTCGGCACGTCGCCGGGTCGCCCTCATGACTCGCTGTTCTGGCGGTCCGGTCCCTATCAGACCGTCCTGGCTGGCGATTGGAAACTACAGGTCGCTGAGCGACCTAAGAAGAGCTGGTTGTTCAATCTCAAAGACGATCCGACGGAGCGGACGAATCTGGCCGACCGTCATCCGGACAAGCTCAACGAGCTGCTCGCCCTGCTCGCGACTTACGACGCGCAGCAGAAGAAGCCGCTATGGCCGTCGCTGCTCGAAGCGCCGGTCGCCATCGACCATCCGTTGGGGTTTCCCGACAATCCGAACGACGAGTACGTCTATTGGGCGAATTGAAACTCTCCGGGGCCGCGCCGAGAGGCGAGGGCGGTCCGAGTGGGGCCGCTCTCGCTTTTCTATACTCTATCGCTTCACCAAATTCGCCGGCCGCGCTTGCCCCATGTCGGCGTAACTTTGCGCAGCGAGGTCGATCAGATCGTTTTCCATTTCGAGGCGGAACTGTTCCAGGCCTTCGTCGGTGTGCGCGCTCGCGGGTACCATGAACGGGCCGCGCAAGTAGTAGCGGATCACGTTGAAGGGCAGGGGGATAGCCATACGATCCCACGTTGCCAAGCGCAGGCAACGCTTATACCAAGTGCGCACGAGAGCCACGGGCCTGCCGCAATCCCGCGCGATGATGATGCCGCCGGTCTTCAGGCGATAGGGCGGGCCCTTCGAGCCGTCGACGGTCAGGCCATAGATCACGTCGTCGTGTGTCTGCATGTGATCGATCAGCTCTTGGAGCGTGCCTTCGCGCCGGCGTGAGCGGCCGGTGGTCGAGCCGCCGCGGAAGACGACGAAGCCGCACAGCTTCAGCATGCGAGTAATCAGTTCACCCGATTCGCCCAAACTCGCCAACGTGTGCCCGCGAAGGCCGAGGTAGTAGTACCCGAAGGCGACCGTCATGACCTCTTCGTGCCACAGCAAGGCGATGGCGCCGTTGTGGTCCTTGCTGATCTGCTTGAGCCGGACGAAGTCGCGCCCCTCGATACGGCTGGTTGCCCACACCAAGCGCATGTAGAACATGTAGAGGTGGGGAACGACGAAGGCCGCGAACTTCGCCAGCCGACGCGAAAAGATCGGACGGATTTTGCTGCGGAACGTCCGCGCCGCCCAGCTCTGGCTACGTTTGCGAGCACTCATCTTCGGCAAGTATTCCCTCTGCACCGTTAGACACGCGGCTTCGCGTGCCGTCGCTCGTATCACTTCTTCCGGGTTGAAAGGAGAGGGGCCGCCGTTTGAGCTGTCGGTTCAGCGCGCGCGTTGCCGTGCGCTATTGGCAGCTGGTGGTCGTGTTGCGTAGCGCGTGCAGTGCTTCGCCGAGATCGACTACACCGTCACTGTTACGATCGCAGGCCGCGCAACTGGTGAGGGCGCCGCCGTTGGCGATCTGCAGGCAGCGTTGGGCTTCGTCCAGCGTGACGATGTGATCGCCATCGCAGTCGCCGCTGCAAGCGGCTGGCGGTGCCGAGGGCGTTGGTGATGGCGTCAGCGTTTCCGGAGGCGATGGAGTGAGGGTCACCGTGTGGGTCGCGCTGCTCGTCGATGTTGGTGTCGCGGTCAGCGTCGCCGTCGCGGTTTCTGACCGTGTTGGTGTTGCGCTGCGCGTTGGCGTCGCTGTCGACGTCGTGGTGGGAGTTGCCGTAGGCGTCGCTGTTCGGGTCGGCGTCGCCGTACGGGAAGCGGTCGCGGTTGGCGTCTGAGTCGGGGTCACGGTTGCAGTCCGCGTTGGTGTGGCGGTGCTGGTTTCCGTGGGTGTTCCCGATGCCGTGGCGGTCGAACGACCCGATGGGGTGGCGGTCGCGGTGATGGTGACGGTGGAAGTACGAGTGGCCGTCGCGGTGACAGTGTTGGTCGGGGTGAGTGTGGTCGTGGATGTGCGCGTCGATGTGAGGGTCGCGGTTGGTGTGCGGGTGGGCGTCGCCGTCGGAGTGTAAGTGGGAGTACGGGTCGCTGTCTGTGTGAGAGAAGCCGTCGGAGTACGGGTCGGTGTGTGGGTGCGCGTTGGTGTTGCGGTCACAGTCGGCGTACGCGTCCGCGACGGCGTCGCGGTGGGTGTCACCGTCGGCGTAGCAGTTGGCGAGAAGGTGGGCGTGATGGTCGGTGTGCCGGTCGGCGTCGCGGTTGATGACGCTGTGTTGGTGGCGGTTGGGGTGCGCGTCGGCGTGCGAGTGATGGTCGAGGTTCGCGTATTGCTCGGCGTGCGGGTGGGAGTCTCGCTCGGCGGAAATGTCGGGCGTGTGGGGGGTGGGGTGGCGGTGAAAGTGCGGGTGTTGGTGAACGTCGGCGTTGTTGTTGGGGTCCGTGACGGCGTCTGGGTCCTCGTCGGCGTACGCGTGAGCGTCGGAGTACGTGTCGGCGTGAAGGTCGGCGTCGGCGAGAACAGGACGATACGATCAGGAGTCGCACGAATTCCAGTGCCGTGAGCGAGATGGGCATCGGAGGTGACGCGCGTCGGGTCGATCAAGTCACGATGGCGCTCGATGGCGAGGGCCAGTAGTCCGCCGCCCGCGCCGGTGATCTCGGAGAAACCGGCGAAGGTTCCCCTGACGTTGGCGCTGAAGATGCTCCCGAAACCGGACGAAGTATCTATGAACGACAACTGGCGAACGAGCTGACCGCTGACCATCCTCGACGTGCTGAGGCGCTGAGCGAACTCGTTGTAGACGAGAAACTGCGCGGTGGCCGCTCCCGGCAGATTGGAAACCAGGTCGGCACCGCACGGCAAGAGCACCAGCAACGTGTCGATCGTGCTGGCCCGTGCGGCCGGCTCCAGCGCACCATCGAAAACATGGTTGAGGAGCACCGTGCGTGGGCATGCGTTGTAGTCGAAGCCAGTGCCACCGAGCACGAGCCCAACGCTGGCGAATGGCCCGCTGCTGATCGCCGGAATGCCGATCGCGCCGTACTTCGCCTCATCGAGCATCGGCGGCGAACCGGCCACGTACGTTTCGAGTGTCGCCGTTCCCGTCAGCGCGTTGCTACCGAATGGCTTCCCCGTCGGATCGACGACGAAGCAGCGTAACGCCCCGACGAACGGGTCTTCCGGTAGGGGAGGGATGGAGCCGGTGTTGAAGTCACTGCCTGTTCCGCATGGCCCGCCGCTGCCCGCGTCGCAAGGCAGCAGCGGTAAACCAGCGCTCGCCTGCCAACCGATGGGCTGATTAGGCGTCAGTCGAACGACGAACTCGCTCGCCTGCCAGCCCTGGTCACACGATTCGGCGACACTGCAATCGGAAAAGCTGTTACAGGTGATGCCGCTAGTCGAGCAATGAGACGTGTCATTCTCGTAAAAGCAACGCACGTCGACAGCCGTCGGGCTCAGGCGGTTGCTCAACTGCAGGAACGTGTCTTGTCCGGCGACGGTGTTGACGACGATGTACGGATACACGATCAACGCGGACGGTTCGGACATCAACTGCGCACTGGCCGCCCGTGCGATCGCCCAGATCAGCAGTGCCAGAGCCCATGCGCGCGGGCGTGAAGTTCGCGGCGTGCTCATCTCGTCACGGTGTCAGAGTCGGCGGCAGGACAATCAGATCCTGCGCCGCCGCTTGGCCCTCGTGGTGCGCGTTGAAGCCCGCCGTGACGGTCACCGGCTGCGCGCCGCCGCTGTCGCGGAACTCCTGTGCCATGACGGCGATCCCCTGCCCTCCGACAGTGCGGATGTTGGTCTGCACGTAGTCCGAGCCGATGACCGACCGGGTGAACGACGAGCTTATGTCCTCCAACCGGCTGTTCGTAAAGCACGTGACTGTGGTAGACGCCGAGAATATTGTCTCGAACTCGTTAGTCACCTGAAACTGGACGCTGACGCTCGCGGCGCTCGTGGCGGTGAAGTCGCGCGCGCACGGAACGATAGTGAGGCTGGTATCGACGGACGAGCCGGAACCCACCAGCGGATCCTCCGCTCCACTGGCAACGTGATTGAGAATCCAGGTGTTGGGACAAGCGAGATACTCGGCGCCTGATGGGCAGGTGGTGCTCACGCCGGAGCCGATACAGAGCGCGCCGTCGCCGTTGTTGTTGATCGTCCCGGGTAGGCCGATCGCAAGATACTGCGCCAGGTCACCGCTGGTCAGGTCTTTGATCGTTGCGATTCCGGTCAGGCCGTCGTTCGCAATCGGGGCACCGCTCGGATCGACAACGAAGCAACGCAGTTCTCCGTCAAAGCCTGGGGCGACCGGCGGCACGAGCCCAGGATCGAAACCCGCGCCGTCGCAATCCGGCGGGTTGGAGTGGGTGCAGAGGAAATTGTCAGTCGAAGGATCGACCCGCCTCCCGAGTGACGCGGTCCAATGCGTGGCTTGTTTGCGCTGGAGGACGATGTCGAAGAACGTCGGCGCGCAGGTCGGTGGATTCGCCGGACTTTGGGGAAAAGTCGGATGGGTCAATGACCCATCCACGTACACACAGATCGCATTGAGGGTCGACGCGGAGGCGTTGGAGAGCTGGATGAGCGTATCCTGCTGCGTGCTCACAACGACGTGGGGAAAAATCAGCATCGACGCCGGTCGCTCGAGCGTGACCTGCGCGTGGCTCGCTGTCGCCAGGAAGCAACCGCTGAGCGCCACGAAGATCAGGCCACGAGCGAGTCGTCGGCACATGAGGGCTTCGGCAAGCGGCATCGCGTTCCTACGGCACGAACGGCAACACGATCGTGTCGCCGGATGCTTGCACGCCGACGTGATGCGGGTTGACGGCGGCTGTCGACACCAGCGTGGCATCCACGTCGTCCGTGTGGCGTTCGAGCGCGATGACGACCACGCCGCCGCCCGCGAAGGGCATGATACGGGTTTGCCCGCTCAACGTGCCCTGCGTCGCCACGTCGAACAAAGTGGCGTGAATCCCGGACAGCGGCAGCACCTGCGCACCGGTGAAATGCTTGATCGTGCTCAGCCGCTGTTCGAACTCATTGAAGACCGTGTACAGCACCGACACCGTCACCGGCGTCTGCAGCACGTAGTCCACACTGCACGGCACCAGCACGAGTGTGGTCTGCACGGTACTGGTCGCGGTCGCAGGCGCGCGCGCGTTTTCGAACAGATGGGTGACCACGGTGACGCCGGGGCACGCGTCGTACTCTGCCGCGGCACCGCCCACATTGAGCACCGGATCACCATCGCCGGCACCGGCAATCGCGCGGATGCCGATCGCGTTGTACTTCGCCTGATCGAACCGCACCGCCGGCGAGCTTTGGAAGCGCTCGATCGTCGCCACGCCTTCGATGACGTTCGATTCCACGGGCAGATCCGATCCGTCGACCGCGATGCAGCGCAGCACCCCGGTGAACGGATCCTCCGTGACCGCAGGAATGGAACCCGTGTTGAAGTCGTTGCCCGGACCGCACGGCCCGGCCGCGGCAGCGTCGCACGGCAAGGGAAACGCACCCTGACTCGCGCGCCAACTGATCGGTTGACCGGGGGTGAGATGAATCCGGAAGTTATTCTCTGAGTAGCCGGCCAAACAGATTCCGGTCGGTGTACACTCATCGTCGCGCTGGCAGACGGCGAAAGAATCGCTGCAGTGCCCGTTGACGTTCTCGTAGAAACACTGCAGGTCGAGCCCGCTCACGTCCGCGTTGCTCAGTTGCAACAGCGTGTCGGCGCCGTTGAGGGTGTCGACGAGGACATACGGATAGATCACCACTGCGGCAGCCTCGTCGGCGGCAATTTCCGCGCGACCGAGGCGCGCGCTGAACGGTCCGAGGAGCAGCACACTCACGACCGTCAGGATCACTCGGTGAGGCCTTCGCATGTCCATTCCCGTGTCAGTTCGGCAGCACGATCACGTCGATCGGCGCTACGCCATCGCGGCGCGTTCCTTCGTGGTGCAAGTTGACGGCGGCCGAGGTCGAGACGGGGCCGGGCGCTGGCGAGGTCCGGATCTCTTCGGCGACGATGATGACGCCCCCTTCCGTCGGCGTGATCTGTATACGGGCGGTCGGCGTACCGAGGTTGGCGACGCTAAACGCCGCGTCGATGCTAGCGAGCGAGGTCGTCACCAAGCCGGTGGCGGTTGTGGTGGCCAAGAACATCTGCTCGAACTCGTTGGTTATCGAAAACTGTAGCGTGATCCCGGTCGGCGCAAATCCGCGCAGGTCCTGCGTACACGGGATGACCGTGATCTCGGTCTGCACGTCGGACCCGGCGCCAGCGAGATCGTCGACGGCGCCGGCCGCGAAATGGTTCAGGCTCCAACTGTTCGGGCAGGCGTCGTACTGGCCAGGGATGAACTGTGCGTTGTCGAGCGGGAGTGTATTGCCGGTAGACCCGGCGAACGCGGTGCCTTTCAGGCCGACCGCGCTGTATTGCGTGATGTCGCCCGTGTTCAGATCCGTCAGCGTCGCCTGGCCGCTCAAGCTGTTGCCGCCAATGGGCTCGCCGCTGGCGCTCACTTGCACACAGAGCAACTCCCCTTGGAAATCTGGAGCGAGCGCTGGCACGGAACCGGGATCGAGACCCGCGGCGTTGCACGCGTTGCTCGTCGACGAGCATTGCGGATCCGTGGGATCGAGTGGTCGGCCCAACGAGGCGACCCAATGAGTCGGCTGTTGCCGGGTCAGGGTGATGGTGAATGTGGACACGGTTGAACTCGTCGCGTTCACATAGAAACAGCGCGCCGAGGCCAGCGAGTTGGACGTGTTGGTAATCTGAATCAGGGTTTCGCGCGCGGCGGTCGCGAGCACGTTCGGGAATACCAGTATCGACGCCGTTGCCTCAGTCGTCGGTTGTGCCGCGGCTCGCCCGGCCAGTACCGTGAGCAGTGCGAATGCTCGTAAGCTCGCTGCGGTTCGCAGCGAGCGACTCGCGTCGCTCCCCAGTTTGTCTTTGGCGATGGCCTGCATGTCTGCGTACAGTTCGGATGTTGACAACGTCGCGGGCCTGTAGCGCAACTCACGACCAGTTGTAAACCCTCACGCGTCGTTTTTTCCTCTTGACAGCGGAACGCGATGAAGAGTACAGGGGCGGACCGTTTCGCATGCTGGTGGCTCAACACATTCGATTCATGAAAACGCTCGCGCTGCTCACCAGTGCGACGGCGCTGGGGCTGAGCGCGTGCGGGGGCGGTAACTCGGCCGGGCGCGAGGATCGTGGCCGGATTAGCTTGCACGCCCTTTGGGAGCAGCCGCATGCAACCGGCGGTACGGCAGCTTTTGTCACCGGTGCACCGTCACGCGTGCGCGCCGCCGAAGGCGGCTTCGGCACGCAGATTCCGTCGTCGGTAAGGACCGTGCGTATCGTGCTCGACACGCAGAAGACGGGACGGTGCTGTATCGCCGTATCATCGTCACTGCCCGCACGGCGCGTCGTGCTCGACAACATCGCCAATGGCGCGGCGGTTATCTCCGTCGCCGGGTTCGCGACGGACTTCGCTCCCACGGCCGGCGAGGGTGATACGCAGTGCGCTACCGATCCGATCGATGTTGGGACGCCGTGCGACGCGGTCCGTCTGGCGTCGCCGAGTTTTCAGAGCGACGCGAAGAGCTTCGACGTCGCACCCGGAACGCTCACTGAAATCGGCTCAATCGAGATTCCCGCCGTCCCGTTCGTGGTGACGGCGCAGCCTGCCCCGCACGGCTCCGCAGTGCGGCCGGTATCGATTCAGCTCACCGTCGCCGATGCCGTCACGGGCGTTGATGCGAACTCCATTGCCTTAGTGGTGACGCCCGATGGTGGTAGCGAGTCCGGTGTCAAGCTGCGCACGCTGGTCCCGTGCGCGGACGGTTCCCCGCAGCTGTGCAGTGCGGGCGGTGCGTTGCAGGTGAGTGGATTCATCATCGAGGGCGAACCGGTCGACATCGCGACCGGCGCCGCCACGCTTCAGGCTCAAGCGCGTAACCTCGCGTCGCCATCACGGGCCCTGAACTTCGCCTACCCGTTCGCGGTAGTGGACGGCACACCGACGCCCACGCGACCCGAGGAACCCGTGGCGACGCCGACTGCGAGCGCTACGCTCGCCCCGAGCGATACGCCCACCTCAATACCCACGGCAACGCCGACCGAACGCCCCACTCCGGTCTTGACCGCGACGAACACCGTCACGGCCACCACGACTGCGACGCCGACGCGAACGCCGACATCCACTGCCACCCCAACACATAGCTTCACCGCGACGTTCACCGCTTCACCAACCGCCACTTCGACTCACACGCCGACGGCAACCGCCACCGGCACGCCGACGACGACTCCCACGCAGACTCCTACTCGCACCCCGTCGCTCACGCCGACGCGCACCCCCACGGAGACACCGGTCATAGTGACCGTCGAAGTGGGTTCGGCCACCGGCGCACCCGACTCGCGCGTCACCTTTACCGTGCGGCTCCTGACTCTCGGCACCGCAGTGCTCGGCACGCAGAATCAGATCATCACCGAACCAGCCGGCGCCGGCGTTACGATCGCGGCCACGGCAGCCGGAGCGCCCGATTGCACCGCGAGCGCTGGCCTGGTCGCCGATTTTGCGTTTCGTCCACCCGGTTGTCGGCCCGCCACTGATTGCCAGGGAGTCAGCGCAGCAGTGGTGACGCTCAACCCAATTGCCGACGACAGCGTGGTCTATACGTGCCGGGTG
>JBGOUW010000414.1:0-4554 GCA_041477755.1 Binatia bacterium | reverse complement strand
CTATCGCCGCAAGAAGCCGGTGTACTGGTGCCCGTCGTGTGTGACCGCGCTCGCCGAGGCGGAGGTCGAGTACGCGGATCACAAATCGCCGTCGATCTACGTCGCCTTCAAGGTTGTCGAGCCGTTGCCGGCGAAACTGGCATCGCTGCGCGGTCGCGATGTGTCGGTGATCATCTGGACGACTACTCCATGGACATTGCCGGCCAACTTGGCGATCGTATTTCATCCCGAGTTCGAATACGTCGCGGTTGAGATCGGTGAGAAGGTGTACCTGGTCGCGCGGGGACTGCTCGATGCGACTGCGCGCGCGTTGAGCTGGAGCAATCCGCGTGAGCTGTTGTCGCTACGCGGCGCCGATCTCGTCGGCGGGCGCGCCCGCCATCCGTGGATCGATCGCGATTCGGTGTTTCTGCTGGGCGAGCACGTCACGCTGGAGCAGGGCACGGGCTGCGTTCACACCGCGCCGGGTCACGGGCACGAAGACTACGAGATCGGTCTCGCCAACGGGCTCGACATCTACTGTCCGGTCGACGCACACGGCAAGTTCACCAACGAGGTGCCGGAGTTTGCCGGCCAGTTTGTGTTCAAGGCGGACGCCGGTGTGCTCGCGAAGTTGCGCGAGATCGGAGCGCTGCTCGTCGAAGAGAAGTTCACGCACTCGTACCCGCATTGCTGGCGGTGCAGGCAGCCGGTGATCTTTCGCGCTACAGAGCAATGGTTCATTCCGATGGAGCAGAACGATCTACGCGCGCGGGCGCTGGCGGAGATCGAGCGCGTGCAGTGGATTCCACCGTGGGGGCGCGACCGCATCCGCGGCATGATGGAAGGCCGTCCTGACTGGTGCATCTCGCGCCAACGCGTCTGGGGCGTACCGATCGTGGCCGTGTACTGCGATGCGTGCGGCACGGTGATCGCCGATCCACAGGTGGCCGAACATGCCGCGAGCAAGATCGCCAAGCATGGTGCGACGATCTGGTTCACCGGCACCAATGAAGAGTTGCTGCCGCCTGGCTTTCGCTGTCCGTCGTGCGGGGCAAGCGACCAGCTGCGCCGGGAGAAGGACATCCTCGATGTGTGGTTCGACTCGGGCGTCAGCCACGCCGCGGTTGTCGAGACGCGGCCCGAGCTGGGCGGCCGCGCCGATCTCTACTTGGAAGGCAGCGATCAGCATCGCGGTTGGTTTCACACCTCCCTGTTGACGTCGATTGGCACCGGCCGCCCGGCGCCATACAACGCCGTCATCACGCATGGCTTCTTCGTCGACGCCGAAGGCAAGAAGATGTCGAAGTCGCTCGGCAATGTCGTGGCGCCGGAGGCGCTGACCAACAAGTACGGCGCGGATATTCTGCGGCTCTGGGTGTCGGCCGCCGACTACCGCGACGATATGCGCATCTCGCAAGAGATCCTCGATCGCCTGCTCGAATCGTATCGCCGCATTCGCAACACAGCGCGGTTTCTGGTCGGCAATCTCTATGACTTCGCGCCCGATACCGATCGCGTGCCGGTAGCCGAGATGCCCGAGCTCGACCGCTGGGCGTTGCACCGCACGCACGCGTTGATTGCGCGCTGCCGTGAAGCCTACGATAACTACGAGTTCCATCTCGTCTACCACAGCCTGAACAACTTTTGCGTCGTCGATTTGAGCGCGCTCTATCTCGATATCGTGAAGGACCGCCTGTATTGCTCGGCGCCCGCGAGTCGCGAGCGGCGCGCGGCGCAGACGGTGCAGTGGGTCATCCTCGACGCGTTGGCGCGACTGATGGCGCCGATTCTGTCGTTCACGGCGGAAGAGATTTGGACGCACGTGCCGGCGCAGCGTGACAAGACCGAGAGCGTGTTCTTGGCGGGTTTCCCAGCGCTCGATGCGGTCGCGACCGATGAGGCGCTGGCGGCGCGTTGGGATCGGTTGCTGGACGTGCGCGCCGCCGTGACCAAGGCGCTCGAGGACGCGCGCAAGAGCGGCCAGATCGGTCACTCGCTCGATGCGCGGGTGCAGCTTGCTGCGAGCGACGGCTTGCATCCGGCGCTTGCCGAGATGAGTCGTGATCTGCCCGCGCTGTTCATCGTGTCGCAAGTGGAGTTGGTGCCCGATCTCGCCGGTGAGCCCAGCTCACTGCTTCGTGACCTCAAAGTGCGGATCGAGTCGGCCCGTGGTGGCAAGTGCGAACGCTGCTGGAACTTCAGCGAAGCGGTCGGCAGCAGCGCCGAGCACCCAGGCCTATGTGACCGCTGCCAGCGGGTCGTGGCTATTCTCGCATGAAGTTCGTCTTCGTGCTCGCACTGGCGCTGGCGGTCGTCGGACTCGACCAGGCGAGCAAGTCGCTCATCCAGCACCGGATGGAAATGTACCAGTCGATCCCGGTGATCGACGGCTTCTTTCACATCACCTACGTTCGCAACACCGGCGGCGCGTTCGGATTTCTGCACGAGGCGAACGCCGCCATCCGGCTGCCGTTCTTCATCAGTGTATCGATCCTGGCAGTGGGGGCGCTGCTGTACTTCGTGCGCCAAGTGGAGGCCCGGCAATATCTCTTGCTGGCCGCGCTGGGCGCGATTCTCGGCGGAGCACTCGGCAACCTCACCGATCGCATGCGGATGGGCACCGTCGTGGATTTTCTCGATGTGCACTACCGCGGTTGGTATTGGCCGACCTTCAACGTCGCCGACTCGTTCATCTCTACCGGTGTAGTCGTGTTGCTGCTGCACTCGCTGTTGGTGGGCGAGGGGGTGAAGGGTGACGAGTGACGGGAGAGGGGTGACGGTCCCTTCACCATTCACCCCGCACTCCTCAACCGCGTCTCACTTGAACTTCCGCGCCGGCCACCATGGATAGAACGGTGGCAAGTCGCGGCTGGGTTTCATGATGAACTTCGGCGGACGCTTCTGCAGAAACGAGGTCACCCCTTCGATGGCGTCGGGCGACCGGCCCATGAAGTAGATGCACTTCGAATCGACCTTGTGCGCCTCGATAGGATGATCGGCGCCGAGCATGCGCCAGAGCAGCGCGCGTGACAGCGTCACCGACATGGCTGAGGTGTTGTCGGCGATCTCGCGCGCCAGCGCTCGCGCGGTCGGCAACAGCGCCTCCGGCGCGACCACGCGACTCACCAGACGGGCGCGTAGTGCCTCGTCGGCGTCGAACACGCGGCCGGTGTAGACCCATTCGGCGGCCTGACTGATGCCGACGACGCGCGGTAGGAAATAGCTGCTGCACGCTTCCGGCACGATCCCGCGGCGCGCGAACACGAAGCCGATACGCGCGGCGCTCGACGCAATGCGAATGTCCATCGGCAACGTCATAGTGATGCCGACGCCGACGGCCGGGCCGTTGATAGCGGCGATTACCGGCTTCGTCGATTCGTAGATGCGCAAGCTCACCAATCCGCCGCCATCACGGTGGTCGTCGATGGTCTCGCGCTGCGTGTTGTCGAACGTCTCGCCGCCGCTGCTGAGATCGGCGCCGGCGCAGAAGCCGCGTCCCGCGCCGGTGACGATGATCACCCGCACCGCATCATCGCCGTCCGCCTGATCGAATGCCGCGAGCATCTCACGCCCCATGGTCGCGGTGAACGCGTTGAGCTTGTCGGGGCGATTGAGCGTGATGGTGAGCACGCCCTCCGCGACATCATACTGGATCTCCTGATAGGTCATCTGTCACCTCGCTTGATGTTGTGATCGCCCTTGTCCGATGGGACTGTCGAATGTCTCCGAAGCGTAGGGGCGATGCATGCATCGCCCTCCGTATTGTCCACGGCTGCCACGTTGATTGGCGGGCGACGCATGCGTCGCCCCTACGGCAAACGGGAAACTCGGTTCGCGGCAGTGCGACACTCGTCATCTCTGCGTAGGTGCAGGAGGTTATCCCACGCGCCGAGGCACGCGGAGGATCCCGGCGGCTTGCGCGGGCGTTGCAACGGGTCGGTTCACCCGTCGCGCCATCCGCACAATCTCGCTGACCAGCTCTTCGTTCGTTGGCTGACGCGGCCCGGCGTAGTCTTCGAGTCCGACGCGGACATGACCGCCGCGGGCGATCGCGAGTTCGGCCAACGTCTCGCTGACGTCGCCAGCAAGCACTCCGACCATCCATGGCAGTCCGGTGCCGTCGAGCATTGCTTGATACGCGTCGAGGCTGGCGGCGGTCGGCGGCAACCCGAATGGTAAGCCCGGTCCTCCGAAGTAGAGCTGAAGCTTGGACGGTGGCAGACGTCCGGCGGCATGATAGGCGAGGGCAATGCGCAGAAAGCCGGGTTCGAAGATCGAGATGTGTGTCCCGAGGTGGCGAGTGTTGCAGCAGTCGACCATGTAGCGCACGTCCGCGAACGTATTCTGGTAGACGAGATCGATCGCGGCCGGCAGTCCCTCGCTATCGAGTGGACCGAGGCTCACCGAGCCGGGATCGATCAGCGCCAAGCGCAGGACACCGGCGTCGGCCAACTCTTCCACGTGCGCGTAGCGCTCCGCGATGTTGGTGTGGGAGCCGCCGCCGCCCATCGTCGGGTAGAGCAGGGCATCGGGATATCGCTCGTAGATCGCCGTCCACGCCTGACGATACGG
>JBGOUW010000378.1:0-4977 GCA_041477755.1 Binatia bacterium | reverse complement strand
GCGGCCAACAGCGCCAGACTCGCCAGCCACAACAGAAACGCCGCCAGGTGCTGCGTCGGATTGACCGAGATCGCTGCGACGTTCGCCACAACGGCGGCGCCGGCCAAGCTCAACCGCCACAAACTCCAGCGCGTTGCCGCGACCGAATCGTCGCCACCGAGGTTGACCACGTCGTCGTGAGCGAACGGCACCCACCGCGCTACGAAGAACGCTTTCACGGCGACAACCGCCGCGACCCCGGCGGCGAGCTCGCGGCCGGGTTGCGGAAACAACACGATCAATGCGGCAAGCGCGAGCAGCGCGACGACACCGGCAGTCCAGCGCAGCAGGCGTCGCACTGGCGCCTCGGCCGGTGTCGGTGCGTCAGCGAGCGCGAACGTCAACGCGACGCTGCCGCCGACCACTTCGGCGAGCCAGCGCCACCACGGCAGTTGCGGGACGAAGTGATCGCGATAGCCCAACGTGGCGAGCCCGAGCGCGACCGCGAGCAGCACGAGTCGGACCACCGCCGTCAGGCGGTTCGTTGACGGTTCTGTTTCGCGCGCGCTCGTCACCCTGGCCGCCATCGCACGGAGCGGCACATGGGTGCAAGTCGGCGACCTTGGCGACAGGCGAACTTGGTGGGGTTGAATCGACGGTGACCCAACGTTATGGTCTCACCCGACAACTGCAAGGAGGACACCCCGTGGCCAACGTACTCGAAATCAGCGACGCAACCTTTGACAAGGAAGTGCTGCAATCGGCGCAACCGGTGCTGATCGATTTCTGGGCACCCTGGTGCGGACCGTGCAAGGCCATTGGACCGGTCGTCGAGGAGCTGTCGAACGAGTACGCGGGCAAGCTCAAGGTCGTCAAGATGAACGTCGACGACAACCCGCAGACGCCCTCGAAGTACGGCGTGCGCGGCATTCCGAACCTCATCGTGTTCAAGGGCGGAAAAGTGCACGATCAGATCGTCGGCGCGGTGCCAAAGGCGCACCTGGTCAAGGCGATCGATCGCGCCGTCGCCTAGCCACGGATTCCTTCATGGCTCAAGTGCGGGCTGTTACCGACGACGCGTTTGACGGCGAAGTCCTCGACTCGACGCAGCCGGTCCTGATCGACTTCTGGGCCCCCCACTGCAGCGCCTGCCGCACCCTCGCCCCGATCGTCGAGACCCTGGCGCAAGAGTACGCCGGTAAGCTCAAGGTGATGACGGTCAACACGGACGAGAATCCGCGCATCGCCACGCGTTACGCCGTGCGCGCGATCCCGAATCTGCTGTTTTTCAAAGACGGACGGGTCCACGAGCAGGTGATCGGCGCGGTGCCGAAGCTGCGACTAGTCAGAGTGATTGATCAGTTGCTCTCTTGAAAAACCGGCTCAGTGCCGGGGAAACAGCCCTTCGCGAAATAGCACCGGTAGATCCTTCGTCCGTCGCGTCAGCGTGAACAACGCGAGCGCGAGGTACGCGGCACAGAAGCCGTAGCGGACGGAGGTGTCGGGGAAGCAGAGCTGGGCCGCGAATAGCGCGAACAGCAGGACGCCTTCACGCCGCGTCAGTTTGAGATTGGCCAGAACCGCGACCGCGAACAACGATTGCGACGCCGTCAGCAGGATCTCTTCGATCTGGCGCGGATCGAGATGAATCGCGCTCGGCGTCCCGGCCGAGATGCTGTACACCAGCGGCAGCGTGCCGACCAGCAGCGTCCACTGATTCACCTTCGACGACACCATCGCGCCCATGCCCGCCTGCGCGTCGCCGCGCAGCGTGAGGATGCAGGCGATCGCGACCTCCGGCGCTTCCGACGCCAGCGGGGCCAACCATTGCACCAGCAGGAACTCATCGATACCGGCGTTCTTGCCGACATGGATCAGCGCTTCGGCGAATCGTTCCGCCGAGCCGAAGATCACGATGGCGGCGAACACGAAGAAGAGTCCGACCGCGGTGCGGCGTAGCGCCGGACGCAGCTCGCCGAGCGCCTGCGCTGGGCCGAGCAGCTCCGGCTCTTCCACTTCGCCCTGCGCGATGCGCCACATGTAGCCGACAAAGCAGCCGACCAACACCACCATGTCGAACAGCGAGATGGTGCCTTTGAGTGGGATCACGAACGAGTACAGGGTGGCGATGGTGAGGAACACCAACTCGACGCACCGGCTGCGCGGCAGCTCCAGCTCGCGTCCACTGCCGCGCCACCAGTACAGGCCGATGATCAACGGCCAGGCGATCCCGATCAGCAAGCGATTCGCGCCGGTCATGTTGGCCGTCGCGTAGGCGGTGTACTCGGGTTGGTGCGCCGCACGCCAGGCGAAGTACAAATCGACCGCGTACTCCGGTAGCACCGCGATCAAGGCGAGAAACGCCAACGCCAAGCCTTGTGAGATGTCGACTTGCGCCACTTCGGCGGCCCAGGTGAGCAGAAACGCGGCGCCGAGAATGGCGATGCCGAACAGCACCGCCTCGAACCCGGGCGCGGTGTGCAGGGCGCCGAAGCGCAGCACCAGCGCCGGCAGCGTGAGCAGAGCGGAAGCAAGAATCGGCAGCCATCGCATCATGCGCGGTCGTTCCAACGGCGCCCCTGCCTACACGGCTGCGGCGCCGCGTTCAACCGTCGGAAGGGCGACCGTGCTTGCGCAGAAATGTGGCGGGATCAGTAGCCCCACGTCTCATGCGCCAGCGGCGCCGCACTCAACTCCGCCCGATGCAGTCGCCATTGCGGGAGGTGCTCCTCCATGATCGCGATGAACCGGTCGTTGTGACGCCGCTCGATGAGATGCGCGAGTTCGTGCACAACGATGTATTCTAAGCACTGCACCGGCTTCTTCGCCAGTTCGAGGTTCAGCCAGATCCGACGCGCCTCGGCGTTGCAGGTGCCCCATCTGGTCTTCATCTTCTTGACGCCCCAATCAGTAACGCGAACACTCAGCGCCGCCTGCCACTTTTCCAGAAGTGGCGGGATCAGCTCCTTGAGTTGTTGGCGATACCAACGCTGTAACACTCGTTCGCGTTGCTCGGCGCTGGTGTCTGGCCGCACATGCAGTTCGATGACGGACTTGTTCCGCACGAGCACCCTGCTCGCCCCGTCGTGGCTTATGACTCGGAGGCGGTACCGCTGTCCAAGGAAATAGTGGCTCTCGCCGCTGACCATCTCGCGCTGCGACTGGCGCGGTTGAGCGTCGAATCTCGCTCGCTGGCGTTTGATCCACCGCAACTTGCCGATGACGGCCAGCCGCACCGCCTCATCACTGACTCTGAGCGGAACCGCCACTCGCACGCGGCCGTGGGGCGGGTACACGCCAAGGTGCAGGTTCTTGATTGACTTCCGCACCACGGACACGGCGAGGCCGTGTATGGTGATCTGGTGGCTCTCAGTACTCATTCTGGTTCTTCACCAGTTCGAGAATCTCGTCGACGAGATCATCAATTGGGTTTTCCACCACGGCGCCGGCTCCCGCCTTCGCTCCGGAGATCGGATCTTGCTCTCTCGCGGTTTGAAGCACGTCTTTGAGCGCCAGTCTGAGTTTCTTGATTTTGATCGGATTGCCGCGCCAATCATCCTGCCGGCTTGCGCGCACTGCGCTATCCACTGCGAGCGCCAACCCTTCTTCCTTGCCGAGGTTGTCGTACAAGGCGCGCTTGGCCGGTGTGTTCAGTCCCACTGGATACGCCTGCCCTGCGGTCGGATTCTTCACCTTCTTGGTCAGCTCAACGATCTTTGCCAGGTATTCCTGATACGCCAGCGCTTCCTTCTTGCGTTGCTCGATCAGGGCGTCGAGCAACTCCGACATCTTTTCGTAGTATTTCGGATTGATCGGTTGCTCATCGATGATCAGCCGGCGGACGTTGTTCTCGATGGTCTCCGCCACAGCTTCCTTGTTCTCCCGGATGCCCTTGGGCAAGGCCCCCACCGCGGCGGCGCCGCGCTCGACGATAAGCTGGACCAGCGACATGTCGTCGAACGCGGAAATCTTCTCGCTCTCCTCGGCGCGGATGTAGGTGTCGATCAGGTGGCGCATCGCCGGCTCGTACATCTTCAGGTCGATGTAGTCGCCGCTGGCCAGCTTCACCTCGCTGCGGACCTTCTCGAAGTGGTCGGCGTCGGACTCGAGCGCTTCAATCTCGGCGTCGCTGTAGCCGGCTTCCTTCAACTCGTTGGCCAGATTGGCGAACGCCCGAACGAAGGCAGCAACGTGCTTGTACAATGCGAGTCGGCTGGATTCGTTCGCCTTCAGCTGCCCCGCGTTTCCTGAATCCTTGGCGCAGAAGTAGTGGAGATAGGCCGCGGTGTCGCGTGGTGCCTCGACCGGCTCGCACAGTGCCTTGACGGCTTCGCGCGTCTCTTCCAAATGCTCCCGCGCCTTCTTCAACCGGTCTCCGAGCAGTCCGGCGACGTCTTCCTTGTCGTATCCATCGAGCGCTCCGGAGGTGTAGTCTTGCACCGCGCCTTCGAGGCTCTTGAACAGGTCCTTGTAGTCGATGATGTAACCGTATTCCTTGTCCTCGCTATCCAGCCGGTTCACGCGGCAGATCGCCTGAAACAAGCCGTGGTCCTGCATGTTCTTGTCGATGTAGAGGTAAGTGGCTGGCGGCGCGTCGAAGCCGGTGAGCAACTTGTCCACGACGATGAGCAGCTTCATCTGGCCCGGCTCGTGAACGAACTTCTTCTTTACCGCCTGCTCGAACTCTTCGATCTTGTTCACCGCTTTCTCCGCCGGCTCGTTGAACCAGTCGGCCAGCATCTGCTGGTAGATCTCGTATTGCCGCAGCCGCTCGGTCAGGCCTTCGCCGCTTTCCTCACCTTTGAGATCGGCGTGTGACGGTTTGTAGGAGGTGACGATGGCGCACTTGCCCTTGAGATCAGTCTTGGCGAACAGCTCGTAGAACTTGCACGCCTGGTAGATGCTGCCGGAAACGAGCATGGCGTTGCCGCGGCCGCTCTGCAGCCGATCGCGGATCTCCATGTCCATCAGGATGTCGGCCTTGATCTGCTCCAGCCG
>JBGOUW010000492.1:0-3814 GCA_041477755.1 Binatia bacterium | reverse complement strand
TGATTCGTCAGCGCTTGCACTTTGAGCAGGAACGCAAAGATCGCGTCGCGGCCGCGATGCGCGCCGGCGAGTTGGCCGTGCCGTCCGGGAAAGTGCCACGCCGCGTCGACGGGAATCATCGCCTGAATTGTCGCCACGTCGACGTCACGAAAGGCTTGGAACATGGTGCGGATCAGCGTCGTATTGGGATGATCGTTCATGTGTGGGGCGATCCTTTCCGCAGCAGGTGTGCGCTGTATCGACATTGCCAGGGCGCAATGTCAATGTCGCGACCGCACCGTGCCGGGCTTGAAGAGGAGCAAACGATGTCGCTAGTGATGACGAAAGCCGAGCGTGAAGCATTCCTGGCGCAAACGCGTCCGGGCATCCTGAGTGTGGTCGAACCGGGGCGCGGTCCGCTCACCGTTCCCATCTGGTACAGCTACGAACCGGGTGGAGTCGTGCGCATGGTCACCGGCGGTTCGTCGAAGAAGGCCGCACTCTTGCGCACAGCAGGACGCGCCAGCTTGTGCGTGCAGACCGAGACGCCGCCGTATCAATTCGTGAGCGTCGAAGGTCCGATCACCATCGGCGCGCCGGACTTCGAGCGCGACGGTCGCCAGATGGCGATCCGCTACCTCGGCGAGCAGATGGGCGAGATGTATCTCGCCATGACCGCTGACGAGCGAACCAACAGCATCCTCGTGTCGCTGAAGCCTGAGCGCTGGCTGTCGGTGGATTACAAGAAGATGGGGTGAGGGATCTCCGCTCTGCGAAAGAGTTGGAACCCACGCCGCACCTGATCTGAAACCATCGCCAAGTATGTTTGCGGGCCTTACGCCGTTGTGGTGTATGGCGCGCGATGCCACGGTCGCAACGCGGTGACACCCGGTGGTCGGACCTGTGGCCGATGCTGGCCGGCATCTTCGCGGTCGCGCTCTACTATCGGATCGGCGAGTGGTTCTTCGACGGCTATCTGTTGGATCTCGGCTCTATCAGCCGGCCCGCTCCGCGCTACGTGCGATTCGTCGCATCGTGGAGCGTATTTGGCTCGCTGGCGGCCGCATTCTTCGCTCTGGGCTTGGCGCGTCTGACGAGAACTCGCGAACGGGCTCCGGCCGTTCGACAGTGGTCGAGTGCCTCGATGGACGGGCTGTGGATGCTGCTCGGCTCGGCCGCGGGTCTGCTGATTCCGCTCGCGTTGCGGGTCTATCTGCTCGACGGCGCGCCGCTGACCGACGATGAGAGCGCCTATCGCTTCATGGCCGAGTTGCTGGCGAGCGGGCGGCTGCGCGTGCACTCGCCGCCGCTCAAACTGTTCTTCGACAACATCTTTATGGTCAATGACGGCTCGCTCTATGCGGGCTACTTTCTCGGTTGGCCGGCGCTGATGGTGCCGGGCGTGTGGCTGGGCGCTGTCGGCATGATGAACGCGGTGTACTCGGCTGCGACGGTCCCCGCATTGTTTCTGGTGGCGCGGCGACTGGCCGGAAGCGCATGGGCGAAGGTCGCGGTGGTCGTGTATCTCGCGTCGCCGATGCTCATGGTCGCCGCCGCCACCGAGCTGAGTCACACGAGTTGTCTGATGGCGCTGGCGTGGACCACTTGGTTTGTCTTGCGGAGTCGTGATGCGTGCGCTCCGCCGTGGGTCCACGCCGGAGTTGCATTCTGCTTCAGCGTCGCATTTTTCATCCGCCCGAGCGCGGCGGTAGGGATCGGTACGCCGGTGGTGCTGTGGTGGCTGGCCGGCGTACGGATGCAATCCGGTCGGCGCCGCGCGATCGCTGTGGCGGCATTTGCATTGCCCGCATTGCTCATGGGCGGAATGTTTTTGCTGGCCGACAAGGCGCAAACTGGCGCGTTCACCGTTACGCCGTATAGTCGGCTGCAGACCTATATGGAGGAAAACGGCTATCGCTTCGCCGGCCACATCAAAGAAGAGGTCGAGTTCGTCACCTTCAAATGGGATCGAACGATTCCAACCGTCCCCTTCACCCTCGCGTTCGCCTTGTTTCGGCTGAATTGGGATCTCTTCGGTTGGCCATGCTCCTTGCTGTTCGCGATCTTCGGCGCGCGCCGCAGCGCGTGGTGGATCTGGCTCTCGCTGCCGACGTTTGCGCTGCTGCACGCGCTCCTCGTGCCGCTCGATATCGGCGTCGACTCGTTCGGGCCGACGCACTACTTCGAGCTGGCGTGGCCGATCCTGTTGCTGACCGTGTTGGGTCTCCGAGCCGTGAGTGAGGAGAGTTGGGTGCGGCGCGTAGCCGGGCGCGCGGGCCTCGGCGGTGCGGCGTTCGTACCCGGTGCACTTGTGGGGGGGCTGCTGCTGGTTTCGTGTGTCGGCTACCTGCCGGTGCGCTTCGGGGCGCTCGCGCGCATTGCTGACAACATCAACATGCCGCGCGACGCCGTCGCGTCGGCGCAGTTGCACAACGCGCTGGTGTTCGCTCCGCGCCCATTCGCCCCAAATTGCCGCAGCGACCCGACGGAGCATTTCGTACTCTTTCGTCCCAACAACGACCCGGATCTGCGCAGCGACGTGCTGTGGGCCAACCACATCAACCCCGAGCAGGACCGGCGCCTCCTCGGCAAATTTTCCGGCCGCCAAGGATACGTGCTGTGGTGGGTGAGCCCCTGCAATGCGACGCTCGTTCCGCTCGATCAGCTGCAGCCGGGAACCGTGCCCGATGCGGCTATCGGCGACATCGGGCAGGGGCCCGTGTAACCGACCGGCGTGCCATTGTTGCCGATCTTCGCGTGCCCTCTCCGCGTTCGCATCTTCGCTGTGCACTCCCGAGGGCTGGGGTGAGGGAAGGATGAGTACCGGCGGTGCGTTTCACCCCTTCCAATTCGCTCCGGGCAGGCTCTGACCCTTCCCACGGAGTGTGTCGACAAGCGCACCGACGGTGTTATCTGCGGCCGATTTCTCGTGTCCCGGTAGGGGCGAAGCATGCGTCGCCTGCGAATTGGCACCGCGGCCCGGCAGAGAACAGAGGGCGATGCATGCATCGCCCCTACGCTGCAGAGAAGTTCAACAATCTCCACAGGGAGAGGGAACCCGAACTCCGCAGCCAACCGCTGGCTCGGGGCACCGCCGACCATGTCGCAGCCATTGGTGAGACAGACCACTAGGGAGGCGCGCCGTCGCCGGCACGGCGCGCGATGGTTTACTTCATTCCGTCGGCACCCCCTTGACCCGACGCGGTCGCTCAGTATGTAGTGCCGTCATGCAACTTGCGGCGCGCGCGGTGCCTCTCCCCGCCGGGTCGGGCTTCACCTGACACAGCCCGATCGATCGCGTGCCGTATCGTCGCTGATTCCGAGCAACCTGAACCGACAACACCCACGGGCGCGGACCCGTGGCAGGGGAGAGTAGTGCAATGCCTCACATCTACGGTCTTGACGAGACCGCCATCGAATTCGCATCGGCAGCTAACGGCATCGCCGCTGACGTGGCCGCCAAGCACGCGGCCGAAGTCGACGCGCAGGCGATCTTTCCCGTCGCGAGTATCACGGCGCTCGCCGAGCGCGGCTTCTTCGGTTTGTGCGTTGCGCCGGACCTCGGCGGCAAAGGGCAGGGGCCGCGCACCTTTGCCGCCGTGGCCGAAGAGCTCGCTGGCGCGTGTGCCTCGACCGCGATGATCTACGTGATGCACGTCACCGCCGCGCAAGCGATCGCGTCGTCGAGTACGTTGTCGTATCGCGACGACGTGCTGCGACAAATCGCCGCGGGTCGTCACCTGACGACGCTGGCGTTGTCGGAGAAGGGCTCGCGTTCACAGTTCTGGGCGCCGGTATCGCAACTCGTCGAGCAGAACGGCGGCTATGTCACCAG
>JBGOUW010000128.1:0-10666 GCA_041477755.1 Binatia bacterium | reverse complement strand
CTATGCCCGCCTCGATGATTGGATCGCCGGTCGACTTGTCGATCACCTTGCCGGCAATGGTGCCCTGGTCCGGTGCACCGGATTGCGCCGACACCTGAGCGCGCAGCGCGACCCAGACCATCAGGAGTACGCACACAATCCCGGCCGATCTTTGCAACATCATCCTCATCTAAACAGTGCCGCCCCTCGAGATGGGTCGTGACCGCGCCAGCACTTCGGCGCGGTATGCGTGCCGACCACAACACGCGGAAGTAAATACGCGGGATGAGTTACGGCGCGGTTACGCGCCGGTGAACACTCGGCGATGTCGCCCCGATGTCGTCGCGATCACGTTCGCACCGGTACCATGCGCGTCACGCAAACATCGCGGCGCCGACACTTGCACGTAACGTGTCGCTGGTAAGGTGCGCACGTTTACACGAACTCAGGACGGCGCAGAGAAGGGAGCCACTGCGATCGCAACGCGAGCGCGCTGTGCGGACAAAGCAGAGATGATGAGGCGAGCGGAGGTGGACGGAGAAAATTTGGCGGGAAGATCAACCGAGAGATCGCCCGCCGCGCATCAGAGGTTGGACGCCAGCGATGCGCGACGGGCCCCCAACGCTGCGTTACGCCCCAAGCGTGACGCACAACACAACGGAAGGAGACGCGGAATGTATCACGATAATTCAAGACGTCGAAAGTGGACGTATGGCGCGGTGGCGGCGGCCACGCTGCTGATGGGACTGAGCGCGCGCGCGGCGCACGCGCTGCCGGCCAACGCCCTCACCTGCAAGAAGACCATGGCGAAATCATCGGCAACCTTTGAGCGCGCCAAGCTGAAGGCGCTGCAGAAGTGTGAAGACAAGAAGCGCAAAGGCAAGATGGCTGCCGATACGGACTGCCAGACCGAGGCGGTAACGACCGCACCCGCCATCACCAAGGCGTTGACAAAACTGCGGGCCGATGTCTCGAAGGACTGCTGCGGGAGTGACAAGGCTTGCGGCGGTGGCAGCGGCGATGGCGCCGATCTGGCATTGGCGGCGATCGGCTGGGCCGGCACCGGCGCAGCGGGAAATCCCGTACTCGCCAAGCGCTGTTCGGCCGGCGATCGGCCGGGTGAAGATTGTGTGCGCGAGACCGAATGTCCCGGCCAGTGCCAGGGTGGCGAAAAGAGCACTCAGTCCTGCACCTTCAACTCCAGTTGCCAGAATCATGCGTGTGTTCACGCCAACTGCGTCGGCGGATCGCAGACGGGTCTACCCTGCGACACCATTGCAACAGAAGCCGCCTGTGAAACCGGCGGCGGAACCTGCCCCTGGAAAACAACCTGCGACGGTGGATCGTCGGGCAACCTGGGGATCTGCGTCGGCGGGCCCACTCCCGGGAAGAACTGCGCCGCGTTGTCGGACTGCGGCGCCGGCGGAATCTGCGACAACGGCTGCAACACCGGCAAGCTCGAAGACTGCGGCGCCGGCTATTGCCAGGAAGCCCTGTGCGGCGCCGACAAAGATTGCGGCATCTGTGTTCTCGGTGCGTTCATCAATCACTCCTGCACCCAAGCGACCGCGAGCGCCGACTGCGGCAAGGTGTGCAGTGGCGGCAGCAACGACGGCACCCCATGCAAGGTCGCCGCGACCGACTGCACCGGCGGCGGCTCCTGCGCAGCCCCGGCGGGCGCGTGCCTCGGCGGCGGAGTGGGAAGCTGCTCCGGTGGATTCTGCACTGCGGCCGCGGGCGAGACACACCTGCGCGCGGGTGCGGGCATTTGTTCGCCCGTCGATCGCTGCCCGAATTTCGAAAACAACAAGCTTCCGGCCGTGCAGACCTGTGACGGCGGCAGCAACAACGGCAAGGCTTGCGCTATCGCAGTGGATTGCCCGTCCGGAACGTGCAAAGGCGGCTGCAGCTTCGCGCTCGGCTCGCCCGCCGACGTTGCCAACTGCCTCGCTTGTAACGGCGAAGCGTCGGTCGATCAGGTCAATACGCTCGCCTATCTCGATCTGAAGCCGTTTGCGAAGTCGTGCGACAAGGGAACCGACTTCGGCAAGTCCTGCACGACCGATCCGGATTGCACCGCGCCAGGCAAGTGCAAGCTGATCGAGAAGCCGATTGATTCCTGCAAGCAAGCAAGCGCCAAGGCGGTTGATCTGTTCTTCGACAAGAAGCGTGACGTGCTGCAGAAGTGCGAAGACGCGGTGCTCAAGGCGGGCAGTGGCACGTGCCCAGATGTCGCTGCGAGCGACAAGATCACCACAGCGCAAACCAAACTGTTGAAGGACATCAGAACGGCATGCGCCGGTAAGGACAAGGCGTTCGGTGGTATTGCGGCGGTCGATCTCGACATCGCGCCAGACTCGATTGGCAATCTGCTTACCTGTCCAAACCTGACCGTACCCGGTGCTGCCACGTCGTGCGCCGGCACCGACGGTCGCGGCGAAATCAAGACCCTGCAAGATCTCGCCAATTGCCTCGAGTGTATCACCGAGTTCAAAGTCGACTGCCTCAACCGGATGGCGACGCCATCGGAAGGTGCGCTGTTCTCTGAATGCAACCCGCTGTGCGGCAACGGCAAGATCGACGGCCAGTGCAGCAACGACGCGACCAAGCTCTGCGCCAGCAGCCTGGATTGCGTCAGCCCTGGCGTCTGCAATCCGATCGAGAGTTGTGACGATGGCAACACAGTCAGTGGCGACGCTTGCCCGGCAAACTGCCTAGTCAGCACGTGCACGCCGGTGGCACCGCAACGTTTCATACTGGTGAGTTTCGACGCACCAGCAGGCACCGAGTTGGCGGGCCTCTCGGTGTACGTTGAGTACCCCGACGGCGTCGTCAGCATTCCGGGGTCGGGCAACGAGCAATCGGTCCAAGATCGGCTGACTGTCCCGTTTGATGCCTTCTCAACCGTGAACGACCTGAACTACGCGCTGCGCGCGGCGCTCATTGCCAACAACGGCGCCATGTTCCCCGGCGTCGCCTTCGGCGTCCAGGTCGACAGTTGTCAAGGCGTCAGCGCGCCGACCAACGACCAGTTCCACTGCTGGGTGGAGTCGGCGGCGGACGTCAACAACAACGCGGTGTCGGGCGTCACCTGCTCGGTGACGATCTTCTATGGAGGCACCCATGATCAGGATGAAGGAGAAGACAACGATGGCTCAAACGTGGAAGTCCATGCCGACTTGGCTGGCGGGGTTGGCAACCGCGGTGGCGCTTGCGAGCGCGCCGTCGGTGGCCGGCGCCGCTTGCGGCGACGTGAACAAGAATGGCAGCGTCGACGTAGCTGACGCACTGTCGCTCGCCGGCGTGATCGCCGCGGCCGGCGACTGCGGCGTCAGCAAACCGGATTGCGATGTGTTGAAGGACAACACAATCGACATCCAAGACCTCACTAATCTTGTCGCCAAGCTCGCCGGGCTCAAGACACTCTTCGATAGCTGCACGGGTCCAGGCCCAGTGGTGTCGTGTACCGACGGGGCTGATCCAGACACCGGCAAGCCGCTGCATAAGATCGCAGCAGGCTCGATCACCACGAACCAGACCTGGCCCGACACCTGCACGATCGAACTCAATGGGATCGTCTTCGTCGATACGCTGGTCGGGCAGCTCACGACCGTGGTCACAGTCAAACCCGGTACGGTCGTCAAGGGCAAGGGCAGCGGCACGGTCAATCCGGCCGTGCTGATCTTCTTGCCCGGTTCGAAGATCGACGCCCAGGGTACGCCGCAAAAGCCGATCATCTTCACCAGCGGCCAACCTGTCGGCTCGCGCGGCCCCGGCGATTGGGGCGGTGTGTTGCTCAATGGCAAGTCGACCGTCAACCGTCCGAACTGCGTCAACACGGCGGAGGGTATCCCGGCCGCTTACGGCGGCTGCGACGCCAGCGACAGCAGCGGCGTGATGACCTACACCCGGGTTGAGTTCTCGGGCATCGAGTTCACGCCCAACAACGAGCTCAACATCCTCACGCTGAACGGCGTCGGCAATCAGACCCTGATGCACCACATTCAGGCGAATCAGGGTGGCGACGATTGTATCGAGTGGTTCGGCGGCACGGTCAACCTGAAGTACTTCGTGTCATCGGGCTGTGCCGACGACGGTTTCGACTATCAGCTCGGCACAACTGGCAGCAGACAGTACGGCTTGCAAGTGCAGTACGGACCAATTTTGCAAACCGGTAAGCAGAGCCGTGGTATCGAGGCCGACAACAGCGAGTTCGGTTTCGACGATCTGCCGCGTTCGAACCCGAAGTTCTGCAACTTGACGATGATTGGCTCCCGCGACAACGACCCGAACATCGGAAGCGAGGCGGGGTTGTTCTTCCGTCGCGGCACGGCCGGCACCGTGGCCAACGCAATCGTCGCCAACTATGGCCTGTCCTGCATCCGGAGCGCGGACAATACGACCACCAACTTTGCTTGCACCGCCGGGCCAGCGCTCAAGACCACCGATCCATTTTTGTTGGTCGAGAACACGCTCTGCTACAACAACGGCGACGGCACGACCACGCAGAACTCGATGATGCAGGCGACTGCGGGCGCCTGCACGGCTACGCAGGTGTACAACCTGTGGAATACGACCAAGAGCGTCTTCCCGGCCGCGGGCGGCGGCACGATCGCCCCGAACATTCCGACGACGTTCGCGACGGTCACCGCCGGCTACCCAGCGACGCTTCCGAACCTGATACCGTCGGCGACCACCGGGTTCCCGCCGGCCACCGATTGCCACGTGATCAGCGACTTCTTCGATACCACCAACTACATCGGGGCATTCGATCCCGCGGGTGGTCCCGGAGCGAACTGGCTGGACACCGGCTTTGGCACAGGCAGCTTCGATCGGTGGATCAGCTTCGACGTGAACTAACCGGCGTGCCGCCGTTCCCTCGCAACACTGCCTAAACGGCGGCCTAACCCCGGCCGGAGATGACACTGCGCCGTCGTCTCCGGCCGGGATCCTCTTGCAACCCAGGGAGGTCGAACCCATGCATCGCACGTATCCATCGTTCAAAGACGTAGCCGCGATCGTGATCTTCGCCACGGTGCGCCTCGCCTCGGCGGACACCGCCGCCGTGCGCATCGATCTGGGCAGCACCAACTCCGCACCGCCGCCACTACACGCGGCGCTTCACCTCGATGGCGGCGCCAGCTCGATCGACGCGCTGCTGGACGAGTTTCTGATTGCCCTGCAAACCAAGGACGTGCGCGCCCTCACTCGCTTGCGTGTGACCGAGGCAGAGTATCGCACGATCATCATTCCCGGCACGGTGAAACCCGGAGAGCCGCTGCGCGAAGTGGCCGCAGCCCCCAGCCTGTTCTTCTGGCGCATGCTAGACCAAAAGAGCGAAGACGTCGCCCGAGTACTCTTCGAAGGATTCGGTGGCCGCGCACTGGCGCGCCGTGAACTGCGCTTCACCAAGGGCACCCGCCAGTTCGCGGCATACACTGCGCACGGAGATGTGCGGCTGGTCGTACTCAATGAATTTGGCGAGCAGCGCGAGCTGCGAACGGGAACAATCGCCGAAGTCGGCGGTCAGTACAAGTTCATCGGATTCAACAGCAACAACTGACCGCAGGTTCAAGCCAGCACGGAGGGCAGTTCATCAACGTTCATCCTGGCGTCACTTGGCCGTAACCTTGTGGTGGTAGGTGTTCATACGCACGCAGTCGAACACCAGAGAGGTCAGCGTCGGCTCGGCCGCCGCTGGAGAGATGCCACACGATGAGTCAGACCTTCGTCAGCTTCGGTCACTATGGCAACACCGAACGAGTGCCGCGCCAGTGGTTCGCAGCCTTGTTTACGTCCTCGGGCGTCTACGCCGGTATCGTCCTCGCTGCAGTCGCATTGGGATTCGGCACGAGGGAACTGGTGAGCGAGAAACCCGTCAACGTCACCTTCGTCGAGAAGGTCGTCAAAGAGGAGCCCCCACCACCACCGGTCGCGGAGGCGAAGCCCCAGCCACCGCCCGCCGCCGCACCGGTTGTGCGCCCTGATCAGAAGATTCGCAAGCTCGATAAGCCGCCTCCTCCGAAAGAACTGGTCGCTCCGAAAGAGATGCCGCAAGCGGCACCACAAGAAGCCGATCCGAGCCAGGACAAAGGTATCGCGGTGTTCGGCGAGCCCGGTGACGGCGATCCGGCCGGACTCGAAGGTGGTTCGAAGGACGGAGTCGCCGGCGGCCAAGTGGGGGCGATCGCGTTGCCCGAGGATGCGGTGCCGCCGCTGCCGGCGAAGAGCAATGTGGTGCCGGGGTATCCGCAGGAAGCACGCGCCAACGGCCTGACCGGGACGGTGATTCTGAAAGTCGTGATTTTGGCCGACGGTCGCGTTGCCGACGTGCAGGCGATGCGGGGCGACGAGCCATTCGTCAGCGCCGCGGTGCAAGCGGTAAAGACCTGGAAATACGAACCGGCGCGCTACAAAGGGCTTCCGATCACGGTGTATCGGATCATTCAGATTCCGTTCAAATTGAATGCCTGACGAATGCAGGCAGAGGAGAATGCACGATGCAATTCAACTTCATCGAAATCTTCCAGCACATGGGCGTGCCCGCGATGGTGGTTGCGGCGGTTCTGGTCACCATGGGCCTGGCTTCGTTGACGGTGTTCGCCGAGCGCGTCATCACGCTGCGGCGCTCACGTGCGACTTCGCGAGCCTTCGCAACTGCGGTGGGATCGCAAATGGATCGCGGCGAGTTCGACGAGGTGCTGACCGAAGCCGAGAAGCACCAGCAAGGCCACTTGCCGCGCGTGGTACGCTCGGCGCTCGCCACCTATCGACACGCCGAGCAGACGGCAGATGTGACAGGACTGACTCCGGTCGAGCGCACCGTGCGGCACATGGAGCGCTACATGCAGGAAATCGGCACCGACCTGCGGCGAGGCTTGGCCGTCCTTGCAACCGTCGGATCGGTCGCACCGTTCGTCGGTCTGCTGGGCACCGTGCTCGGGATCATCACCGCGTTCCAAGGCATCGCGTCCACCGGTTCGGGCGGACTGTCCGGCGTTTCGGCGGGAATCTCCGAAGCACTGATCGAGACCGCCCTCGGCCTCGCCGTTGCGATTCCAGCCGTGCTTGCCTTCAACTACCTGTCGGGACAGATCGCCCAGGACGAGTTGATGCTGAATCACGCGTCGGGACAGTTGCTCGACACGTTGGAAGACTGGGCGGAGCGCAAAGTCGCGAGCGCGAACCGCGGCTCGCGGACCGCAGCAGCGCCGGCGCGTCCCGAGCGCGCCGAGCACGGCGCCGGGCTTGCAGCCATCGCAAGTGCGGAAGGTGTCGCGTGAGAGTCCCTCCACTCGGCGCCGGGGTCCAGCCGGAGATCAACGTCACGCCGCTCGTCGACGTCGTTCTCGTGCTGCTGATCATCTTCATGGTGGTCGTACCCCGACTCGATCAGGACGTGCAGGTCGAGTTGCCGGGAATTTTCAATCCCGATCCCGAAATCAAGCTCGCCGATCCGCTCAAAGTCACGGTGGCGAAAGCCGGCGAATACATCATCGGCAGCGAGCACTACGATCTCGACCGTGCGATCGATTATCTCAGCGCCGAGCACGCCGTCGACCCCTATCGGCGACTCGTGTTGCGCGCCGATGCCGGTCTTATCTATGGCGATGTGCGGGCGATCCTCGCTCGCACACAGCAGGTTGGTTTTCCCGGCATGTCGTTCTTGGTCGGCGAGCGCCACAAGCTGGGCGCGCCGATCGCTCCAGCCGCGCCCGCGGCCCCGGAGCACGCTGAGTCGGAGGGCTAGACCATGGCGATGACCGTCGGCACCAACGCCGGCAAAGGACCCGTGCCGGTCATGAACGTCACCCCGCTGGTCGATGTCGTGCTCGTCCTGCTTATCATCTTCATGGTGATGACGCCGCTCCTGACGAAGAAGTTCTGGGTTCACACACCCAAGCAGGAGAAGGAGGAAATCAAGAAGGAAGACGTGGTGAAGGATCCCGACCCGCCGTTGGTCCTACACGTGGCGGGTGACCGAACGATCACGGTGAACGGCACGACCGTTCCATTCGAGGAGCTAGCCGATCGTTTGAAGCGCATGTTCGCCGCGCGCGAGGATCATATTCTGTTCTTCGACGCGGCCGACGATGCGCCATACGGACTCGCAGTGGAAGCTATGGACCGCGCCCGCGAAGGCGGCGCGGTGACGATCGCGACGTTGACCTCGGCGCTTACCGCGAGCGAAGCGCCGACACCCCCGTAAGCGCAAGCAGGACGCGCTGTCGTTCAGCGCCTCATCCGCGCAAGAAGGCTTCCCACGATCGCGTGCTCCATCTAGTCCCCGTTGTCGGATTCGCCGGCGGAGTGGGAAGAGCTGGCGCCTCTGAGGGAAACGACAGACTTGGCGGAATCGGTGGGACTTCGGGACGGGGCAGCAGAGGTCCGCCTCTCGCCCCCGCCATGAAGGCAACCGCCAACCCGTCCGTGTCCCAAAACAACCGATTGTCGAATTGTCCAAAGTAGGCGCCGGAAGAGTCATGCACCGCGCCGTCGGTAACAAACGCGCACGCGCCGCCGTACTTGTCGTAGATCACACCGGTATCGAGCCACCCCACCACGTAGCCCTGCGAATCAAAGATGGCTTCCATCGTTCGGAGAGCTTCACACTCAGGTGGTCGCCACCGCGCGTGAGGGCGGCAACCCGATGCGGGGGCGCGACCGCGAGGAGTCGACTCCGCGCGAGGATTCCAACACCGGCCGTGCGGGCGGCGGGAGGGCTAGCGTTTCGGTGATCGTGAGCTGCGCCAACGCCGCAAGTTCGCGTCGGGTGCGGTTGCGGGCCGCGATCGGACGGCCGAAGGTAACCTCGACTGTCATCACCGGCTCTCGCAGTACGCGCAAGAGCGAACGGGCAAAGCTCATGTCACCGAGAAAGGCCGCCGCCTCGTTCCCGCTGCCGCTTGCGGTTTGGTAGCGAATCGTCACCGGATGGACCACGCAGCGCGAGTCGACCGCCGCTTGTAGCAACGCGGGATAGAACGGTCGGACGCGCCGCCCATCAGTAGTCGTCCCTTCCGGGAAGATCACCACCGGATCGCCGTGTTGTAGCGCTGTCGCAATCTCGTTCTTGGTGCGCCAGGCGGCGCGACAACTGCCACGCGCAATGAAGAACGTTCCGCAGCGGACGGCGAGCGCTCCCACCAGCGGCCAGCCGCGAACCTCCGACTTGGCGACGAAACGCGCACCGGTGACGGCGCTGAGCGCGTGCACGTCCAACCACGAGATGTGATTGGCCACGATCAGAATCGGCGCGTCGCGCCAGGGAACGTCGCCGCGAACTAGCAAACGCACGTTGAGAACCTCGAGCGTGCGCGCCGCCCACCCAGCGACCAGCCACCGTCGTTCACGTGCGCTGCGACGCGGAAACATCCAGGCCGCCTCGCCGTGCACCCGGGCGAAGTGCCCGGCGAACCGCACGAGCCGGGCCAGGCGAGCGAATGGCGTCGACCGCGGCGCGGCCGATTGGCCCGTCATCCCCACGCCCGCTGCGCACGCCGGTGCAGGCCACGCGCATAGCGCGGCGCGATGTCGGCGACGCGCAACAACAGCAAGACATCGGCGGTGCCGAAGCGCTGATCCCACGCCGGATCGCCGCATACGGACGCCCCGAGTCGGAGATATCCCTTGAGCAGAGGGGGCAAGGAACCAGCATCCGCCATGGCTGTGTTACTCAAGGGAAAAGGGCGATACGGAAATACGCGCAACTCGGTGGGGCCCAGGCGCGTCTGCTTCAATCGATTGCAGATGCTCACCGCTTGGCGGCCATACTCAGCGACGCTGATGCTGCCGCAGCCGATCACGTATTCGTGACCGGTCGCCCGCACGTAGTCGAACAAGGCGGCCCACAACTGCGAGACCACCAACCCACCGCGGTGCGCGGGATGGACGCACGCGCGACCGACCTCCATCACGCGCGGTCCGAGACGCGTGAGCCGGCGCAAGTCGAACTCATTGGCCGAGTAGAAACCGCCCGCTCGCTTGGCCTGCTCGTAGCGCAAGATGCGATAGGTGCCGACGACGTCGCCAGTTGGACAGTGGCGGACCAAGAGATGGTCGCAGTATCGATCGAATGGATCGCGATCGAGGCCCGCTTCTGCGCCAGGAATCTGCGCACCTAATTCGTTCGCAAATACCTCGTAACGGAGCCGCTGGGCGGCTTGCACATCAGACTCGCAGACAGCGATCTCGGTTGCGTACTTTTCCTCCGGCGCTGCTACCTCGCAACCGGTCGAACGCCAGTGCGGTGTCGCTACGCTCGTCACGCGGCCCACCACTTCATCCATCATTCATTCCTCGCTTTCGCCCGCTCTCCGCCGCCGGCCATCAGAGCCGACACGGGCTGTTCCAATCCGTATATTCGCCAACCAATGTAGCGATTGACTGTGACAAGCAGGTGACGGTCGCGTGAAGCGAGGAAGAATCCGCGCCCGCAGCGGCGCGGAATTCACGAACTTGTAACCTGGCGTTTACTGTCCTGTCGTCTGTCGATACTAAAAGCATCCATGGAAGATCGAATCAGCGATTCGAGCGAGAGATGGGAAGCTCGAATCACAGATTCGAGAGAGAGAGAGAGGCGACCGCAACCCGGGCGCGAGTCCGGCGAAAGAAACGGGAGGCACGCTATGATGCCACGAACAATCGTCGCATTGGTTCGCGCCGTGATCATCGGTGCAGTGATGGT
>JBGOUW010000480.1:0-3894 GCA_041477755.1 Binatia bacterium | reverse complement strand
GGTAACGTGAATCCGAATGATGAGGCGAGGCATTGCCGTGTGCGTGGCTCTCGCAGTGGTCCTCGCCGCGCCCGAGGCGGCGCGCGCCGGGGGAACACGTTACGTGCTCGGCCCCGGTAGTTCGATTACCTCGACCTGCCGGGGCTGTGTCGACCCGCCGCCCCCGGCACAACCGTTGACCGGCTCCTTCGACCTGGAGGCCCTGCCGCTGCCCGGCAACTCCGATGTCGCTGCAGTCACCGGCTTTGACGCGCATGCGGAATCCTTCACGCTCGCCGGTTCGGGATTTTTGCAGCGCAAGGGCGGGGAGGCGCGCCTGGTGATCGACGCACGGATCAACGATGCAACCGTGGTGCTGATCAGCGGGCGACGGCAAGATATCCATCTCCCCGGTTTCACCGTGGTACTGAGCTCGTCAAACTCGCAGTCTATTGCGTACCTCGTGGTGCTGGTGGCGCAGCCCACCGGCGCCGACCAGCACGACAGCGACGGCGACGGTATCGCCGACACGGTTGACAATTGTCGCCACACGCCAAATTTCGACCAACATGACGCGGACGGTGATGGGGTCGGCGACGCCTGCGACCAGTGCGCGGCGACGACATCCGACCAACCGGTCGGCGACGATGGCTGCAACCTCACCCAACGCTGCCCGT
Source organism: Binatia bacterium (assembly GCA_041477755.1). Taxonomy (GTDB): domain Bacteria; phylum Desulfobacterota; class Binatia; order HRBIN30; family JACQVA1; genus JACOST01. The sequence continues at coordinate 3,238 of JBGOUW010000480.1, read as the reverse complement.
GTCAAGGCCCGCGCAGCGGCGGGGAATGGTCAGAACAGCGCACGTACGTACGTTGCGTCGCGCGCGCGCTGCGCGAATTGCGACGCAGCGGAAAGATCTCGGCCCGCGAAATGGTGGATTGGATTCAGCAGGCGTTGCGTTCCCGCTGCGGCCGCACAGCGCTGGCCTGTCGATAGCCGGGGCTGCGCTTACTTCTTGGTGGTGACCTTGCCGCCGTAGCCGTGCGTCGATTCCACCGCCCACTGAGTGGAACTGTTCAGATACGCCAGGATGCCTGCCGCGTCGAAGTAGCGGTAGCACCAAATGCTCGCGGCGCCGAGAATCAGACCGTAGATAAACTCCCTCATTGGGGTCGCCCTTCTGCCCGTATCCTACCCAGCCACAGACGGCTGGTCAAAACGTTTCGACGGGTTACGGGAGCTGCACGACCGCGGAGCGGCCACCTTCGAGATATGGCTCGTTGGCGGACACCGAGCGGCTGCCGAGCGCGTCAAAGCGATCGATCACCAGCCCGATCACCGGCACATCAACTCCACGGACGACCAAGTGCGCCGTGTCGGTGCCGAGGTTGCTCCGGCGTAGCGTGCTGATTTTGCTGAAACGCTTGCGCAAGGTGCAATCGAGTGCGGCATTCGCCGACAGCGTCTCCTCGAACTCGTTGATCATCTTCAAGGTGACGTTTGTCGTCGTGCCGCCGAACAGCACGTTCTCGGTACACGGCACGAGAATCAGTTCGCTATCGGCGTCAGCCAGGCCGACCGCGCTCGTCGCCAGCACGCTGAAATGGAGCCGGTCGGGGCACTGTTCGTACTCCTCGCCGTCGAGATGGAACGTGCCGCCGAAATCCCCCGGCGTCAGGCGTCGGAAGCCGATGGCGGTGTAGCCGACGGTTTCGGCCGGTGAGGACGACCGCGACACCAGCGCGCGGCCTTGCAACGCGTTGTGCGAGTTGAGGTCCGCGTTGCGGGGCTCGACATTGCACTTCAGCTCGCCACTGCCGACGAACGGCGGCGCCGCCGCAGAAATCAGAAACGGCCGATAGCCCTGGCTCGCCATCCACGACACGGGTTGGTTCGCGGTAAGTGAGAAACCGAAGTCGGTCTCGTTGCAGCTCACGCTGTCGATGAACACGCAGTGGACTAACACCGCGCTGCCGGTGAGGTTGACGATTTCGATACGCGTGTCGCGCGGCAATCCGGCGGCGTCGGATTCGATCAACGGATAGACGAGCAACGCAGACGGCAGCTTCTGCGCCGGCCCGGTGCCGGTAGCTACAGCCAATCCGATCGACGTTAGCCCAGGAACGGTCGTCGGGGTTGGGATGGTCGCGGGGTCGATGGTGGGAGTCGGAGTCGACGTCGGACGCCGTGTCCGCGTGCTCGTCGGCGTTCCGCTCTGGGTGCGTGTTCCGGTCTGCGTGCGTGTAGAGGTCACGGTTGGAGTTGTTGACGGTGTTCGGGTCGGACGCGGGGTGAAGGTACTCGTCGGCGTCAGCGTGGGGCGCCGGGTCAATGTCGCGGTGGCCGTGAGCGTCGGACGCCGGGTGTTGCTCGGCGTCGCCGTGAGGGTGGGCGTGCGAGTCGGCGGTCGAGTGGCCGTTGTTGTAAAGACCGCGGTTGGGCGCCGCGTCAATGTCGCGGTGGCGGGCCCGACGCCGGTGAGTGGGACCGGTGAACTGGATCCGAGCATGGCACTGAGTTGCTGCAAAAACGCCAGCAAAGCGGCCGCGAGGAATTCGCCGAAGGAGCCCATATACGCCTACGGGAACGTCACAGTCGCCGAGCGCCCACCTCCGAACGACGGGTCGTTGCCCGACGTGAGGTGTGCGCTACCAAAAGTGAAATCATCGATCGCCAAACCCACCAGGGAAAAACTGCTACCACGCACGATCAGGTGGGCCGTGTCGCTGCCGAGGATGCTGCGGTCAAGGGTGCCACTGATATCGGTAAGACTCAGACGCTTGAAGCACTTGAATTTGGTCGCCGAGGAGAAGGCCTGCTCGAACTCATTGATGATGGTGAACTGCACGTTGGGCTGCGTCGGGACTTGGTTGAGCAGATCCTCGGTGCACGGCACCAGCACGACCTGGCTCTCCGACACCCCGGACTGCTCGGCCAGCAGGGTGAAGTGCAACTTGTCGGGGCACTGCTCGTAGGTGACACCATCGAGGGGAATACTGCCGGTGTAATCGCCGTCAACCAAGCGGCGGAACGCGATGCCACTGTACCCGATGGTGTGGCCAGTGCTATCGAAAACGATGGCGCGTCCTTGCAGCGCGTTGTGAAACTCGACTTCCGGGCGCTGCGCGACCACCGCACACTTCAACTCCCCTTCGCCGAAGAATGGCGGCACGCGGCTGAAGGTCGTGACATCGCTAAACCCCTTGCTCGCCAGCCACGAAACCGGCTGGAATGGGGTCATGCTGAGAAAGAAGCCGATCTCATTACATCTGTGGTCCGGCGCGTCGCCCGAGACGTAGAAGCATTGCAGATCGATCGCCTGGTCGGTCAGATTCAGTAGCTCGATGCGCGTATCTTGAGTATTGGGGATGCCCTTGATGAACGGGAGGACGACAAGCGCCGACGGCAGCTTCTGCGCCGGCGGGCCGGCCACCGCCTGTGTGGCCCCGAGCACCATCCCTAGCCCCAGTAACAATCGCGCAAGCCGCATCATCCGCTACCAAACCCGGCACCAACCCAGGCGAGCGCGCATCGTAAACGGCGCGGGGATGTAAATCAACCTAAAAACCGAGCATCACACGAAATTCCGCGTCCCGCTTGGCGTTTTGCTGCATGCTCGCTATCGTGCCCGGGTGGCGGACGAAGCACGATTCTGTCAGCACTGCGGCGGCGCGTTGCACCGGCGAGCCGTCGATGAACGCCAAGCATGCCCGGCATGCGGCCGAATCAGCTATCGCAACCCCGCGGTCGGCGTCGCGGTCGTGGTGATGGAATCGGGGCGGTTGCTTCTCGGGCGACGCCGTCGCGGGCCATACGCTGGACTGTGGTGCATTCCCTGCGGCTACGTGGAGTGGGACGAAGACATTCGCGACGCTGCGCGCCGTGAGTTCCTCGAAGAGACCGGTCTCGAAGTCGCTCTCGGCGAGGTCTGCGCCGTGCACTCGAACTTTCACGATCGCGCCCGTCAGACTGTTGGCGTCTGGTTCCGGGGCACGGTTCGCGGCGGGCAGCTGGCGGCGGCCGATGATCTCGATGAGGTTGCGTTCTTCGCGCTTGGT
>JBGOUW010000124.1:0-10732 GCA_041477755.1 Binatia bacterium | reverse complement strand
TGCGCTTCCTCGACGAGCACAAGCCGCAGGTGGTGATTCTGGTCGACTATCCCGAGTTCAACATGCTGCTGGCGCGGGCAGCGAAACGCCGCGGCATCCGGGTATTCTACTTCATCGGCCCGCAAGTATGGGCGTGGCGGCGCGGGCGTGTGCGGAAAATCGTTGAGCGCATCGACCGCATGGCGGTGGTGTTTCCCTTCGAGCCCGAACTGTACAACGCCAACGGCCGATCGGTGGCGGAGTTCGTCGGCCATCCGCTCTTGGATCGCGTGCGCGTGACGGCATCACGCGCCGAGACCCTGGCGCGCCACGGGCTCGATCCCACCAAGCGCACGCTCGCGCTGCTGCCCGGCAGCCGCAAGAAGGAAGTGCGCCATCTGCTCGCGCCGAGTATCGCCGCGGCGCAGCGCTTGATCGCCGAAGATGGCTGGCAGGCCATCGTGGCGCTGGCTCCAACGTTGAGCGTCGACGACTTGCGCGCGACGCTGGGCCGTGACGTGCCGATTCCGGTGGCCGTCGACGACACGTACAATGTCGTCGCGGCCGCCGATGCGGCGCTGGTGGCCTCGGGCACCGCGACACTGGAGACCGTCCTGCTCGGCTGCCCGATGGTGATCATGTATCGAGTATCGCCCGTGACCTTTGCGGTGGCGCGGCGACTGGTGCATCTCGATTTCATCGGCATGCCGAACATCATCCTCGGCCGGGCGGTGTTTCCCGAGTTGATTCAGCGGGCGGTAACCCCGGAGGCGCTGGTGGCTGCGGTGCGCGACCTGGCAGCGCGGCACGACGAACAGGCGGAGGCCCTGGCGACCGTTCGCTCGCGTCTCGGCACGCCGGGGGCAGCGCAACGGGCCGCCGCTATGGTATTGGAGTTGGTGTCATGAGTCAGATGTATCGGCGCCTGCTCAAGTACCTGCGACCGTACTGGTGGCCGCACTTCACTCTCGCCGTCGTGTGCATGGTGTTCTACAGCGCCAGCAACGGCGTGATGCCGTTCCTGGTGCGCCATATCTTCGATGACGTGTTCACCAACAAGGACGCGCTTTCGCTCCAAGTGCTTCCCGGCATCATCATCGCCACCTTTCTGGCGCGTGGCCTGTTCGGGTTCGGCAATACGTACCTCACTGAATACGTCGGCCAACGCATCATCGCCGATTTGCGCAACGAACTGAACGAGCACGTCCAGCGCCTGTCGCTGTCGTTCTTCAATCGCACCCCGACCGGCACGATCCTCTCCCGCATCACCAACGACGTGGCGTTGGTGCGCTCGGCCCTTACCGACGCCGTCGCGTCGATTTTGAAGGACGCGACCTCACTGCTGGTGCTGGTCGGTGTCGCCTTCTGGCAAGACTGGCTGCTGTCGCTGATCGCGTTCATCGTGTTCCCGGCCTCGGTGCTGCCGATCATCCGGCTCTCCAAGCGGTTGCGGGGCTTCAGCAAGAAGGGTCAGGTGTCGATGGCCAACCTCACCGTCCTGCTGCAGGAGACGGTGCAGGGGAATCGCGTGGTGAAAGCGTTTGGGATGGAAGCATACGAGCAACGCCGCTTCGCCGAGGAGAATGATCGCCTGTTCAAGTTGTCGATGAAGGCCACGCGCATCCGGGCCTTTACGAACCCGATGATGGAGGTCCTGGCAGCTTTCGGCATCGCCGGGGTGGTCTGGTACGGCGGGCACAGCGTCATCGCCGGCGGCCGTACGCAGGGCTCGTTCCTGGCGTTCCTCACCGCGCTGTTTCTGCTCTACGATCCGTTCAAAGCGCTGGCGAAGACCAACAATGTCGTGCAGCAAGGCCTCGCCGCGGCCGAGCGCGTCTTCGAGTTGCTCGACACCGAGACCGACGTGCCCGAGCACGCCGACGGCCGACCGATGGGCCTGCTACGCGATGGTATCGAGTTTCAGCACGTCGGCTTTCGCTACGATCACGACCTCGTGTTGAACGACGTGAACCTCAAGATCAAGCGCGGCGAGCTCGTTGCGCTTGTGGGGATGAGCGGTGGAGGCAAAAGCACGCTCGCCGACTTGGTGCTGCGGTTTTACGACGTCACCGAAGGTGTCCTCAAAATCGACGGGGTGCCGGTGCCGGACTACAGCCTGCAGAGCCTGCGCGCGCAGATCGCGCTGGTGACCCAGCACACGTTTCTCTTCAACGACACGGTGCGTAGCAACATCGCGTACGGCAACATCGACTGTGGCATGGACGCCATCATGGCAGCGGCCCGGGCGGCCAACGCGCACGAGTTCATCACGGACTTGCCTAACGGCTACGACACCGTGATCGGTGAACTCGGCTTCAAGCTCTCCGGTGGCCAACGTGAGCGGCTCGCGATCGCGCGGGCGTTGTTGAAGAACGCGCCGATTCTGGTGTTGGACGAAGCCACCTCGGCGCTCGACAACGAGTCGGAGCGGCTCGTGCAGATCGCGCTCGAAACGCTGATGGCGGGGCGCACCACGCTGGTGATTGCCCACCGGCTGTCGACCATCCGCCGCGCCGACAAGATTGTCGTGCTCTCCGGCGGCCGGGTGATAGAGCAGGGCACACACGACGAGCTGCTCGCGCTCAATGCCGAATATCGTAAGTTGCACGACCTGCAATTCGAAGAGCCCGAGTCGTCGGGCGCCAAGTTGCTGCACTGATGCGGTCGCGACGGGTGTGGCGCGAGCGGCTGCTCGGGATGTTGGTGGTGTTCGCACCGGTGCTGCTGAGCGGGGCGCTCTGGCTGGTGGCCAAGACGATTCGAATCGAGTATCGCCATGCCGAGCCGCTGTTCGAGTGTTGGCGGCGCGGCGAGAAGGTGATCATCGCCTTCTGGCACAATCGATCCGTATTGATGCCCGTGCCGTATCGCGGCGAGAAGATGTGCATCATGAATAGCCAGCACCGCGACGGCGAGATCGCCACACGCGCCCTCGCGCGCTGGGGCATTCGTTCCGTGCGCGGCTCGGCGACGCGTGGCGGAGCGACAGGCTTCCTGCAACTCGTCAACGCCTATCGCGATGGGTACGACCTGGCGGTGGTGCCAGATGGGCCGCGCGGCCCGTGCTATGTCGCGAAGCCCGGCGTGATCTATCTCGCCAAGGCCACCGGGGCACGCATCTTCCCGGTCACCTATGCTGCCGGCTGGCGTAAGCAGCTGCGCAGTTGGGATGGGCTGATCATTCCTCTCCCATTCTCGCGCGTGACCTTCATCATCGGTGCACCGATTGAGGTGGATCGGCACGCTGACGAGGGCGAAGTCGAGCGCCAGCGCTGCGCTCTCGAACAGCGCCTCAACGACATCACGGCGAGTGCCGATCAGGCGCTCGCCGCTTGACGAACCTGAGCCGCGTGTCGAACCTGTTGAGATTGATGCCGCGGACGATGAGCATGTTGGCCTACGATGCCCTTGGCGCGGTGGTGGCAGTGGTGGCGACGCCAGTGCTGCCGGTGGTGGCGCTCACACGGCACGGGGTGGGGCTCACCGAACGTCTCGGCCTACTGCCCGAATCCGTGCGCGCCCTCGCCGGGTGCGGCGCGATCTGGATTCACGCCGCCTCGGTGGGCGAAGTGCGCGCGGCCGCGCCATTGATCGAGGCACTGCATGCGCGCCAGTGCAGACGGCCAATTCTCGTCACCACGACCAGTCGCACCGGGCGCGAGCAAGCACGCGGCCTTGCCGGGGTTGCCGCGGCGATGCTTGTGCCGGTCGATATCCGCTGGATCGTGGCGCGGGTGGTGCGCATCCTTGCACCGTCCGCGCTCGTCATCGTTGAAACGGAGCTTTGGCCCGCGCTGTTGCAGGCGGTGGCGGATGCCGGGGTGCCGGCGGTGATGGTCAGCGGTTGTATCTCGCCGCGTAGCGCGGCGCGGTATGGACTCATCGGTGCGTTGATGCGCGACACGCTGACGCGCGTTACGGAGTTCGGGATGCAGACCGCTGCCGATGCCGATCGACTGATCGCCTTGGGAGCGCCCGCCGATCGCATGCGGGTGACCGGTAGTTTGAAATACGCACGCTTGCCGCTGGCGCGATTGCCCGACGTACCCCATCCGCTACCGGGGCTGGAGGGTCGTGCGTTGTTGATCGCGGCGAGTACGCAGCCTGGCGAAGAACAGGTGGTGATCGAGGCGTGTGCCGGGCTCTGGTCCGCATACCCCGACTGCGTGTTACTGCTGGCGCCGCGCCGGCCCGAACGCTTTGACGAGGTGGATCGCCTGTTGCAGCAAGCCGGCGTGCGCCGGCAGCGGCGCAGTGATCTCGGATCGGGTGTGCGGCCCGACACCCAGGCGGTGTTGCTCGATTCCGTCGGCGAACTGGCCGGCCTGTTGCCGACGGCGCGCGCCGTGTTCGTCGGCGGCACGCTCACACCGTTGGGTGGACACAACGTGCTCGAACCGGCGGCGGCCGGCGTGCCAGTCTGCTTTGGGCCGCACACGGAGAACGTCGCCGAAGCGGCGACGGCATTGCTTGTAGGCGGTGGCGGTACGCTCGTCCACGATGCCAACGAGTTGCGCGCGCTGTGGCAGCGATTGCTCGCGGATGTCGGAGAGGCCGGCGCGATGGGGGCGCGCGCCTTGGCGGTGGTGCGCGCGCGCGCGGCAGTTATCGAAGATACGGTGGCGCTGGTGGAGCGGGCGCTACTATGACCCTTGCCCGGCGCGTGCGCGAGTCGGTGTGGCCACGACGTGGCGTCGCCGGCTGGATCGGGTGGCTGGCGCTGCGGCCGCTGGCCAGCGTGTTCGGCGCCGCTGTGAGCGCCCGCAATCTCGCCTATCGCGTCGGCTTGTTGCGCACCGCGCACGCGCCGCTGCCGGTGGTCAGCATCGGTAACCTCACCGTCGGTGGCACCGGCAAAACGCCGATGACGCTGTGGCTGGGGGACACATTGCGGTTGCGCGATTGTCGCCCCGCGATCTTGCTGCGCGGCTATCGCGGCCGTGCGGATGGGGTTACCGTGGTGTCGGAAGGACAGGGACCGCTGGTGAGTGTCGAGGAGGTTGGTGACGAGGCGGTGATGCTGGCGCGCCGCTTCGCCGGCGTAGTGCTCACCGCGCGTCGCCGGATCGACGGTGCGCGGCGCGCCGCGGAACTTGGCTGCAGCGTGCTCCTACTCGACGACGGATTCCAGCACCGCGCGTTGGCGCGCGACTTCGACGTCGTGCTGGTGAGCGATGTGCGCGGCCCGCTATTGCCCGCCGGGCCGAATCGCGAACGGCCGAGCGCGTTGCGGCGCGCCGATGCCATCGTCGCGATCGGCAGCGACGGCGAGCGGGCGCCGGCGTTGCCGCGCAGTGTTGCAAGCAAGCCCGTCTTTCACGCGCGATTTGTGCCCAGCGCGCTGGTCACGTCCGATGCGGGAATGTGGCGCGAGTTGCCGCTCGCCGACCTCGCCGGCCGGCGGGTCGCGGCGGTGGCTGGCATCGGGTCGCCCGATCGCTTCTACCGGCTGCTCCACCAACTGGAGGCGCAACTGGAAGAGATCATCGAGTACCCGGACCACCACCGCTACACGCGCGCGGATTGGCAGAAGATCACGCGCCGTACGCGCAACCTGGATTTGGTGGTGACGACGGAGAAGGATCTTGTGAAACTGGAAGCGTTTCCCTTTGCAAGAGGTAAACTGGTTGCGCTACGAATTACCGCGGAAGTCGACCGCAGCGACGAATTGGTCGAGCTGATGCTGGCTCGCTCCGAAGCGACCGTCGCGGCTGCAGGAGGAACACATGGCGATCAGTAAGGAACTGTTGGACATCTTGGCGTGTCCCAAATGCAAGGGCGAGATTCACCTGACACCAAAGGAAGACGGCTTGGTGTGCAACGCGTGCAAGCTCTTGTACCCGATCAAGGATGACATTCCGATCATGTTGATCGACGAGGCCGTCCCCCTCGAGGCATAACGCGGTGCGAGGGAGGGCAGGCCTCTGCGCCGGCCGCCCTGCAACCGTGGCTCCGCCCATGCGCATCGTGGTTGCCCAGACGAGTTTCCTCGGCGACGTGGTGCTGAGCACTCCCGTGTTCGCGGCACTCAAACGGCGTTGGCCCGAGGGTCACCTCACCGCGTGGGTTCGACCCGAGGCGGCTGCCGTACTCGCCGGTCATCCGCACGTTGATGCAGTGCTGGTTGACGACAAGCGCGGTGCCGACCGCGGGCTGCGCGGCCTCATGCGAGTGCGCGCGCGGCTGCGTGCCGAGCGATTTGATCTCGCGGTGGCGCTCCACAAGTCTCTGCGTACAGCCGTGCTGCTCGCGCTGGCCGGGGTGCCGCGACGGATCGGCTTCCGCCAAAGTGCAGGCTGGTTTCTCTATCCCGAGCGCGTGAGCCGCGACGCTACCTGTCACGACGTGGAACGCAATCTGTCGATCGTATCGGCGTTGGGCATCGATCGGACGCAGGAGTCGCCGACGCAGGAGCCGCCGCGGCTGTTGGTGGTACCGACCACCGGCGCGTGCGAGCGTGTCGCGGCGTTGCTGCGCGAGGCGAACGTCGGCCGACAGCAGCCGCTGGTTGGGATCGCGCCGGGATCGGCTTGGGCGACGAAGCGATGGACGGTCGAGGGCTACGCCGAGGTGGCGCGTACGCTCGGCGCCGAGGGCTATGGCGTGCTGCTGCTCGGCGCACCGAACGAGCGGGCGATCGCTGAACGGGTCAACCAAGCGGCTGGTGGCGTAGCGCTGAACCTCGTCGGTCGCACGGACGTGGGCATGTTGGTGGCCGCGATCGATCGTGTCCAAGTATTGCTGTGCAACGACAGCGCGCCGATGCACATCGCGGTCGCGCGTGACGTACCGGTGGTCGCGGTATTCGGTCCGACGCATCCGCAACAAGGTTATGGCCCCTACAGTGCGCGCGCGACCGTGGTGCAGCGCGACGATCTCGATTGTCGGCCGTGCGGCCGCCATGGCGCCGCCACCTGTCCGATCGCGACGCACGCGTGCATGGTCGGCATCAACGCAGCGACGGTGCTCACGGCGGCGCGCCGCCTTCTCGATGCGCGTGTGGTGCCGCGCGCTCACTTGGTTGCTCCGTGAGTGCGCGGCGCGAACTGCCCCGCGGCTTCGAGTTGATCCGGGACGGGCGGGCTGAGATGGAGGTGCGCGCCGATGTGCGCGCGCCCGTCCTCCGGTTGCTCCAGCAATGGGCTGCGAATACGACGCCGGCGGCTTCGCGGTCGCTCGCCGGGGGCCGCGGCGGCATCGCTGCGTTCGACCTGGCGCCGTCGCTGGCGGTCGTGCTGAGGCCATGTCTCCGTGGCGGCTGGGTCGGCCGCTTCAATCGCGATCTGTATCTCGGCTTTGAGCCGCGCCCGTTCGGGGAGTTGGCGGTAGCCGAAACCATTCGCGCGCGTGGCGTGCCGACGGTCGAAGTGCTCGGTGCGGCGGTGAACTGGCAGTGGCCTGGCTGTTATCGCGGCGCGGTGGTCAGCCGCGAAATTCCGCAGGCGGTCAATCTGTGGCAGTACCTCAATTCGATCGATGCGGGTGGGCGGGTGCGCATCTGCGCCCTGGCCGCCCAGGTGACACGCCGGCTTCACGATGCAGGTGCTATTCATCCTGATCTGAATCTGCAGAACTACCTGGTGCGGCGCGGGACAGCCGGAGCAGAGGTGATGATCATCGACTACGACGGTGTGCGATTGCGGCCGGCCTCTGACCACGATCGGCAGGCGGCGTTCGCGCGGCTGCTCCGGTCGGTGCACCGTCTGGATCCATCGTCGCGAATCGTAACCGGCGAGTGCCTCGAGGCACTGGAGACCATCGCCGTCGCGGCCGGGGCGTGAGTATGTGGGCGGCAGTGGCGGCGTGGCTCACCGGTGCAGCCGGGCGGCGATGGATTCTGCGGGCGCTGCTGGCGTATGCGGTGATCGGCTGCGTGGTGTGGATCCAGCGGCCGGGCGACTTCGCCGGCTATGTCATCGTCGGGGACTTGGCGCGGAGCGGCGCTCACATCTACCGTGACGCGCCGCCGGGGCTGAACACGTGGCCACCGTTCTTCAGTCTGTTGTGCGTGCCGCTTGCCGTGCTGGCGACACCGACTCCGTATCTGGCGCGGGGCCTTTGGCTCCTCCTCAACATCGGGTTGTTGTTGCTCGTGCTGCATCTCATCTGTCGGCTGGTCTATGGCCGCGCGCTCAGCCTGCGCGCTAGCGGGTCCACCGGGATCTCGTTGGCGGCGCCGGAGATGGTGGTGCCATTGCTCATCACTGACCGCTACGTGAGCGGCAACTTCGACCACCTGCAGGTGAACATCGTAGTCTTCGCGCTCGCGTTGGGCGGTCTGTACTGGCAACGGCGCGGTCGTTGGCTGGCCGGCAGCACCGCGCTCGGTTGCGCCGCGGCGATGAAGGTAATGCCGGCGGTGTTCATCCCGTACCTCGCGTACCGGCGTCGCTGGCGTGAGGCGATCGCCACCGCAACCGCGACGGCGCTGCTGTCGCTCAGTCCGATGCTGCTGTTCGGTTGGAGTCGGTTCTGGGACTACGTGGCGGCGTGGCGCGCGGCAGTTACGCTTGGTTGGGGCGTCGGCAAGATGAATCAGTCGGTGTTTGCGATGTGGGACCGCTGGCTCGGGCACGGGATGTTGCCGTTCACCGTCAGGGGCATGAACGACCTGCCGGAGTCGGGCGCTCTCGTCGTGATCGTAGTATCGGCCTTCACGCTGGGACTGATCACCGCCGCGGCGTGCTGGTTGTTCCGGGGTGAGGAGAACGACGATTGGCGTACGGCTACGGAATGGAGCATCGTGCTGATCGTGTCCGCGCTGTTCGGCCCGCTGACGTGGAAGGCGTATCTGGTGGTGCTGCTGCTGCCGCACACGCTGCTGTTCGCCGCGTGGCGGTCCGCGCGGCTCGATGCGCGCACGCGACGGATGGTCGGGTGGGTGCTGCTGGTGGCGGTCGTGCTCGGCACGTTGCCGTCACCAGGACTGGTCGGTAAGACCCTGGCTGGGATGCTGGAGATGTCGTCCGCGGTCACGTTGTCAGCGCTGATTCTGCTAGCTGGGCTGCTGTGGTTCCGCGCACGGTTGGCGAGACTGGAGCCGATTGGATGAGGGCGGTCGGCCGACTCGGGCTGCGGTTGTCGGTGATCGTCACCACCTACAACAATCCACGCGCGCTCGTGTTGGTGTTCGCCGGGTTGCGGCGCCAGACGATTCAAGACTTCGAGTTGCTGGTCGCCGACGACGGCAGCGGGCCCGAGACGCGCGCGGCGATCGCTGACGCGGCGCGCGCGCTGCCGTTTCCGGTGCGCCATGTGTGGCACCCCGACGAAGGGTTTCGCAAGTGTACGATCCTCAACCAGGCCGTGCTGGCGGCGAACGGGGACTACCTCATCTTCCTCGATGGCGATTGCATTGCGCCGGCGCACTGCCTGGTGGCCCACGTGGGCGCGGCGCGACGAAACTCCTACGTCGCCGGTGGCAAGGTGCTGTTGAGCGAGCGACTGAGTCGCACCATCACAGTCGAAGCCGTGGCACGCGGCGACCTCGAACGCGTTGGCTGGTGGTGGCGCGACGTGGCGAAGAGCCGGCGGCTGCTGGTGAGCCGAGTGCCCGGCCTGCGCACGCTGCTCGATCGCAAGGAGCACGGCTGGCGTGGGGAGAACTCCTCTACGTTCACCGAGCATGTGCATCGCGTAGGCGGTTTCGACGAGCGCTTCACATACGGTTTGGAGGACGCCGACTTCGGGCACCGGCTGATTGCCGCCGGTATCCGCGGGCGCTCGTTGCGCTATACGGCGCCGGTGTTTCACCTCGAGCACGCGCGGCCCTACGTGCGTCCAGAGGAGATGGCAGCGAACAAGGCACTGTACGACGCGAACCGCGCCGCGCGTATGACGACCACGCCTCATGGATTGCCGGCGGAACGCGCTTCAGCCTCTCCGGCAGAATAGGTTCACTTCTCGGTCGCGCTCGCAGAGCGCACGCAGCGCGGTGTCGGTGTCGAGCGACTCGATGTGGAGCGATTTGCCCGAGCGAATCACCGCGATCGAGAAGCCAAGCGCGCGCTGCGTATGCAGGTAGGCTTCCGGGTCGTCGCCAAAGGCGCGAATGTTGGACGGCCAGAACTCGCTGATCAGAGCGAGACGCGGGCTCGCCGTGATCACGCGCCGTGCACCATCGATTGCGCCGGGTTCGGCTCCTTGGATGTCGAGCTTCATGAAGTCGATCGCGGTAGCAGGCAAGAACTCGTCGAGCGTGATCACCGGCACATCGATCGATTCGCGTGTCGTTCTGGCGGGCGCCAAGCTGTGATCGCCGAGGTTGTCCGGGCTCTGCGGCGCCGGTGCGCTGTTGGAACTCCGCGAGCACGCGCAGCCATCCAGTAGAGACGACGACATCATTGTTCGGGATCAGGATCAGCGGCGCCCGCGCGGTGCGGATGCCCTGGTTCCACGCCCGCGCACAGCCGAGGTTCTGCTCGTTGCGAATGACGCGGCAGCCGACCGCGGCGCAGAACTCCGCGCTGCCACCTTGGCTGCCGTTGTCGACGATGATGATTTCGTACGGCAGGTCGGTGCAGGCTCGAATGCTGTCGGGACACTGGCGGGTGTAGTCGATCTGATTGACGACCGCGATCACGATGCTGACGCCGCCTGCGAGCGCCGCGTCGAGATCGACATTCGCAGACTCCATGGGCTCGTTGTCAGCCGTCCGCCGCGGCCGGAGTGTCCTTGATGACTTCGAGCACCGCGCGCATCTCTTTTGCCCGGATGATGAAAGACAGATACTCTTCCCAGAACTTGCGGATGA
>JBGOUW010000279.1:0-6715 GCA_041477755.1 Binatia bacterium | reverse complement strand
GGTGGCGTACGGCGGCGGCGGCGTGCCCGAGATTCTCGTGCACGAGCACACCGCGCTCATCGTGCCGCCCGGCGATCGGGCGGGATTGGCGGCAGCGCTGCACCGTGTGCTCGGCGATCGGTCGCTCGCCACTCGGCTGGGCACGGCCGCGCGCACGGAGGTCGCCGCGCGCTTCGATGTGCGGCGGCTGACACGCGACGTGGAAGATGTCCTACGCCGTGCGCTGCCGCGCACTCGGCCACGCACCCGGCGATGATGCGGTCAGCGCGGCGATCAGCGTGCCGTCCACATTCGGCAACGGTACATCGAGCAGCGTTGCAATCGTCGGCGCGAAGTCCATCACCGACACCGTCTGCGGCAGTTGCCCCGGCCGGATTCCCGGACCGACGGCGAAAAACATTCCTTCGCTGGTGTGATGGCCCGAGCGTTGGTGCACGAAGGGTACGGTGATGCTGCCGGTCTTCGGTGAGTAGACGGTGGTGAGCGGCGCGACGCAGTTCCACTCCACCAAGAGATCGGGCAGGTCGATCAGGTGCGGTCCGCCATAGAGCTGCGCGGTGCGGCGCACGCTCAGGACGGCGGGCTGGTTGGTGTCGACGTTGACGAGCGCGCACAGGTCGCGGCTGAGCGTGTCGCAGAAGGCCTCGTACTCCACCCCCGGCCGAATGCGTCCGTACGGCTCGCGCCCGGCGAGGTTCACGCGCAGGCCGCTCCACACTTCTCCGTTGGGCATGTTGAAACACGCGGCGCGACTATCAAGCGGCGGCCACAGACGATCCACCAGCCACTTCTGCGCCCGCACCAGCCGCACGCGGGCGGGGAGTGGGAGCTGACGCCAGCCGCGTCGCAGAGCCGCCCAGGTTCGCGGCAGCTCGGGAAGGGCCGGCGAGTGCCCGAGGCGATGCAGGATCGCGTCAATCAAGTGGGCGCCGTTGTAGTACGGGCCCATCCCGTGGCTGGCGAGCACGATCACCGTCGCCTCAGGTCCGGCCAATGTGAGGTGTTCATTCACCGCGGCATCCAGGGCGCGATAGACATCCTGCATCGGATCGCCGAGGGCGCGCGCGAGTTCGGGATCGTGTCGCAGATGATGCGGATCGTGGATGTGCCAGGTCTGATGGCCAATGCAGTGGCCTTCGGTGAGCACGGTGAGAAAGAGATCCCACGGCTCACGTTCGAGCAGGTGGCGCGAGAGCGCAGTCTTGGTTGCGACGCGGGCGATCAAGGCGTCGCGCAGCGCGCGAAAGTCGGCGGCGCTTTGCAGGCGCCGATGATCGCACAGTCCGATGGGGTCCAAGCCGAATCGCCGCCGCAACTCGGCGGCAAGCGTCGGCGGCCAGGTGCTGAAGCCGGTGTTGGCCGCGTGCGCCATCCAATCGAGCACGTGGACACCATTGAAGTCGCGCGCCAACGGGACGTACGGGACATCGATCACCGCCGAGCGGCGACCGGCGCGGCCGAGGACGTTCCAGAACGGCTCCGCTTGCAGATCCGTGGGTAAGAAGCGGTAGGTGTCATAGGTGCCGGGGCGGATCTGCCGCTCACCGTGGCGCGCGTGCCGCGCCGGCGACACGCCGGTGGAGAACGATTCCCACAGCGCTGTGGTGTGGATGCCGAGCGGCCCGGCCGAGACGCCCCACGCGCTGGTATCGAACAGCCGCCGAAACGTGGGCAGCACGCCCGCATCCGCCCACAGCCGGAGGAGATCTTTCTCCACCCCGTCGAGACCGACGAACAGTACGCGCGCGCGACCGGTCATCACTGGCACTGTTGAGGCGGCTGCATGATGGTGACGCCTGTAGCACGGCCATCGCGCTCGGGTCGAGAACACCGCTGCCGTCGTCAGAACGCCTGCGACAAACACCTGGGCCGCTCTTGACACACGTGCGCACCTTCCCTTACCCAAGAACCGTGGCCAACGACGCGGGCTGTCACGCTCACCGGGTGGAAGCCGCGCAGGCGGCAGTGTCCGCGCAAGACGAAATCAGATCGCCACACCGCTAACCCCAAAGCGAAAATAAAATGAAACCGCCGATGGACGCCGATGTCCGCCGATCAGAGCTTTCTGCAAAACCAGGAAAGATCGGTAAACCTCATCGAAGTGCATTTAGCGATCGAGCGATGAGTCGCGTCGAATTCCGCGTCTGCGTTCATCGGCGTGCACCGGCGGTTTCCTCTCCTTTTTCGGATTGAGGCTAATGCGTTGCTCGATCATCATTCCCACCTACAACCGCTGCGCCTCGCTGCGCCGTTGTCTCGCCGCGGTGACGCGCCAGGATCATCCCGACTTCGAAGTGATCGTGGTCGACGATGCGTCCACCGACGGCACTGGCGACATGGCGCACCGTGAGTTCCCCCACGTCCGCTGCCTGCGGCAGGATACCAACACCGGCTCCACCATCGCGCGCAACAACGCCATTGCGCTGTGCGCCGGCGACCTCGTGGTGTTTACCGACGATGACTGCATTCCGCCGGCACATTGGCTGCGCACGCATGTCGCACACTACGCCGATTCCCGCGTGGGTGTGGTCGGTGGACCGCTCGTCACCGCGGCGCCCAGCTTCTGCGACAAGTTCTACGCCGCGCACTATCGCGACGAGTACGAGCGGCTCCAGCGGTTCGAGCACCTCGCCGGTTGGGAGCGCTTGGTGACCGGCAACATGAGCGTGCCACGCGCCGTGTTCGAACGCGTCGGGCTGTTCGACGGCGAATTCCCGCGCGGTTCGGATGCCGATTTGGTACGCCGCATCTGCCGCGCTGGCTACACCGTCATCGCCGACCCCGCCGTCGCCGTCGAGCACTTGAAGAGCTACACGCTGCGCTCGTTTCTGTTCGAGCGGTTCGCCAAGGCGTGCGGCTCGATGATGACGGACGTGAAGGAAGGCAGCCTGAGCGTGCGGCGCTTCGTGCCGCTACCGAATGTCGTCGGCACCTGGCGGGATTGGCAGAACTTCCGCGCCATGTTCGGCGCCTCGCTCGCGATGAGTCTGCCGTTCTGGACATTGGCGATCATCACGCGCTGGACCGAAGTCGCAGGGCGTGCGTACTACTACTGGACTGTCGGCCGATTCTATCGGGTCGGCAAATCATCCTGATTCTGCTGATCCCGCTGATCTCGCGCTTCAGCGGCGCGGCGTGCCGCCACACCAGACACGCAGCCGCTCCCCCACGCGCATGTAGCGTACCCACAGCCCCGCGGCGACGAACTGCAGCCGGCGCCCGCGCAAGCGCGGATCGCGGTAGGCGGACGGCACGACGCGAAGCGGCGCGAGACAATCCTTGATCAGATCGATCGCGAAGTCTTGGGCGCGGTAGCCGCGCCGGCGTTGCAATGTCAGCTCGCCGCCGGCGACGCGCGCAACCTTGTGGCGCAGCTCGCGCAGCGACCAACGCGCCGGATGCACGACGACCGCGTCCGCGGCGTAGTCGAGACGATAGCCGGCAGCAAAGACCCGCTGCCCAAAATCGACATCGCCGCTGGAGGTCAACCGGGCATCAAAGCCGCCCACCTGATCGAACACCGCACGGGTGGTGAAAAGATTGGCGCCGACCGCGAAATGGCGTTCGGTCACGTTGGTCTGCTGCTGCAGAAAACTGAGACTGTCATACAGCTCGGCCATGCTGGGGCGCAGCGGATCACGAAACGCGAACTCGACCCCGCCGCCGACCAGGCCAGCTTGCTCGCCGCGCTGCAAAGCCGCCACACCGCGCGCGATCCAATCGGCCGCTGGGACACAGTCGGCGTCGGTGAACGCCAGCACCGCGCCCTGCGCCGCCGCAACACCGGTGTTGCGCGCCGCGTACGAGCCGGGACGACGCTCATTCGTCAGCGCCGCGTGCGGGTAGCTGCGCACCGTCGCCGCAAGGTCGCCGTTGTCGCCGTTGTCGATCACGACGACTTCGAAGCGATCGTTCGGATAACTCTGTCCTTCAAGCGCGGCCAAGCACTGCTCCACACACTCGGCGTGGCGGAACACCGGCACGATTACCGATACGAACGGCGCCACCATCGTCAGTGATTCGGCGCGCCGCCGCGGAGCAGGCGATTCCAGGGCACCCAGAAGATGTAGCAGATCATCAACTGATCAAAGCTCGGACCCAACACGACGCGGATGCCGACCTGGATCGCGAACAAGACGGGAACAACGACCGCGCGAGCCCAGCCACTTACCACTGCGAGCGGCGCACTCAATTCGCTCAGCACGGTGAGCGCCGCCAACGCTTGACACCACCGCGCGTGCTGCGCCAAGGCCAGCCCCCACGAGACCAGTGGGTCGCTGTGCGCTCGATGGTACTGATTCTGCACCAACGTGATGGCGAGATTGTCGGAGAATACCCACGCCAAACCGGAGGTCCGCAGTTTGGCAACCCCTGAGGCGAAGAAGACCAAGCTCATCGTCAGCCACACCAAGCGCACGGGCCACCAGTACTCCCCACTCGGCACGACATCATCGCGTTTTGACCACAGCCACCGATCCAGCGACCACGCATCGCCGCAGCGCGCCACCGCCATGATCCCGAGGACGATCAGCAGTAGCGCATCGTAGTGATGGATCTTGCCAAAGTTGTGCGGCAATCCGATCAGGTATCCGCCGAGCACGAACGCGGTTACGGTGCTGACTCGCGTCGCGAGGCCAACGCAGCTCAATGCGAGTGCGATCTTCCAGACGGTCTGAAGGACGATGAGGATTGCACTCGACGCCAACGGGAGGTTGAGAAATCGAAACACCACGATCGGGTCCCAAAACACCGACGACACCTGCGCCCAAGCGCTGAAGTCTTCTGTGCAGTAGTAGACGAACGCCGCGGCGAAGAACCAGACGCGACACACGCCAAGGTTTGCCGGCGACGCGGGGCGGAACCAGAACCGTTGCCAGAGCTGAGCGAGGGCCGTCATCGTAAGCCGTGCGGTACCGCGCGCACTTCGAGGAGCAATTCCCGCTGCGACGGCTCGGCCACCGTGATCGCTTGCGGGTCCAGTTCCCATTGCAATTGATACAAGCGGATTGCCTGCAGCGCCGGACCATCGTGTCGGCCGGCGTCGCGCAATGCGGCATAGCGGGCCAGCACGTCCGCGAGCGCGGTAGGGAGCAGTTGATCACGCTGCGAATTGCGCAGCAGCCGTTCGAGCCCTTCTTGCAAACGCTGCTGATCGAATGGCCGCAGGTACGCAAACGCGAACAACGGCAGCTCGTACGAAGGATCCGTTTCGGTGACCCCAACAAGTCTAGGCACCTTCATGGACCGCGTGCGCCGTTCTGCGTACATCGCATACGGCGAAAACGGCCACAGCTCGATGTTGAAAGCGATCGCCACCAGTGCGCCACCGATCACGATCGCGATGATCGCATTGACGAGCCGCAACCGGTGCGGGCTCATCGCCGGATCGCGCACTGGATCGGCCGCGACCAGCCGCGCCACCTGCGCGTCGAGCAGCCGCTGCACCCACGGCCGCCTCACGGTCCAACTCACACCCGCCATCACCACCAACGCGCCAAAGACGCTCCACGTGGCCTGCGCCCACACCGCCAGGTAGTGATCGACACCGAACAGTGCTTGCCCCGAGATGATACCGCGCAGCATTTGCGGCCCGCGTTCGTGATACGCACTCACGATGAGTGACGGCACCACAAAGAGGGCAAACAGGAGCCACCCGATCGCCAACGCCACGGTTGCGATCGTGAACCACCGCAGGCTATCGGATCCCCTCGTCGCGCGTCCCTTCCTCATGGTTCGTGCCCAGAACGTAGCAGCGCGGCGATCGGAGAGCCGTCGACGTCCGGCAAGGTAACACCAAGCAGCGCGGCAATGGTCGGCGCGAAGTCCATAATCGAAACCGAGTGCGCCAACGGCCCGGGGCGCACGAACGGACCGCGGGCGAAGAACAGCCCTTCGGCAACGTGATCGCCGGTGCGCGGCGCGATGGACGCGCCCTGCACCGTCCCGACGCGGGCAGAGTGAAGCGATCGAATCGGGGCGGTGCGGTCCCACTCGACCAGCAAGTCCGGCAAGTGATCGCGCTGCGGGCCGCGGTAGAGATCGTCGGTGCGCACGACGGCGCGGACTGCTGGTTGCGCGGTGGCGGGATTGATCAACGCCAGCAGCTCGCGCGTCAGCTCGGCACAAAGCGCGTCGTACTCGGGGCCGGGTTGAACGCGGCCGTGCGGCTCGCGACCGGCAACATTGACTCGAATGCCGCTCACGACGTCGTTGTTGGGAATCTGGAAGTAGCGCCGCGTTCGGTCAAACGAAGTAGCCGCAATCCATCGACGCACGCCCCGGCGCAACGGCGCCAGCGCGCGGCGGAGCGGGTTCGGTGCGCGCTGCCAACCGCGCTGCAACAACGGCACGAACTGCGGTGCGCGCGCCGGCGGCGCCTGCTCGAGGCGCCGCAGGACTTCATCGAGCAAGAGCGTCCCGTCGCAGTGCGCGCCCATGCCATGACTGGTGAGCACCATCACCGTCGCGGCACGATCGATCTGAGCGAGTAGCCGACCCACCGCCGCATCGAGGGCGCGATAGATTGTCTCGACCGGATCACCGAGCCTCTGCGCGATCGCCGCATCGTGCCGTTCGTGCGTCGGATCGTGCAGGTGCCAGAGCTGATGCCCGGCGCAGTGGGCTTCGCTGAAGACGGTCAGGAACAAGTCCCACGGACCCTGTTCGAGCAGATGGGCGGTCAGTGCCGCCTTGGCCTCGACGCGGGCTAGCAGCG
>JBGOUW010000136.1:0-10383 GCA_041477755.1 Binatia bacterium | reverse complement strand
CGTCGCTGTGCGCGTGGAACTCTGGGTGATAGCGCCGGTGATCGTCGGGGTCCCTGTTAGGGAGGCGGTTGGGGTGGCGGTCGCGCTGAAGGTGGGTGGTGCAGTTGGCGTGAACATCGCGGTTTGAGTTGGGATCAGCGTGAACGTGCTGCTGGAAGTCGGCGTCGTCGTGGCAGTTATTGTGGCTGTCAGGGTGATCGTGGGCGTCGTCGTTGGCGGCAACGAACCGGTTGGCGACTGAGTTGCGGTGCGGGTGATGGTCGGCGTCATTGTCTCGGTGAAGGTCGAGGTGGAAGTTGCGCTGACCGTGAACGTGCTGCTGGGAGTCGACATCGGCGTTGTCGTTCCAGTGAGCGTAGGCGTCGGCGTGGTCGTTGGCGTCGCGGTTGGTGGCAGCGAGCCGGTCGGTGTCCGAGTCGCTGTGCGCGTGATGGTCTCGGAGGGCGTAGACGTTGGCGTGCGTGTGATCGTTGATGTGCGTGTGATGGTCAACGTGCGTGTGACCGTCGGCGTGAGTGTGGTCGTCGGCGTCCGCGTGGCTGTGGCGGAGCGCGTGGGCGTTGTAGTACGGGTGCCGGTTGCAGTCGGCGGCGCCGTCGAGGTCGAGGTGGGGGACGGTGTTATGCTGGCAGTTGCGCTCGCCGTCGGCGTAGGGGTGGCAACGACGATCACCACGCCGTCGGTGCCGCTGGTCGACAGTGGGTTGCCATCAACATCGCTCGCACCAACGCCGAGATTGCCGAGAGGATGGCTGCCAATGGTGGCATCGGCCGCGATGTTGACGGTGCAGGTGTAGAGCAAGAGCGCAGCGGGACTCTCGATTGGGGGATCGAAGAACATGATGACCGCCAGCCGCGCACAATCGACGCCTGGTTGGCAAGCAACGGGGGCGAAAAAGAACAGGGGGGGCAATTGGGGGGGCACTGGCACTCCGGGCGATACTGAACACAGTGGCACGCCCAACGCGTCCGCAGCGATCGGCGTGTTCGCATCGAGCGCGATGTAATGCTGTATCCCACGCACCGTCGTGTTTGGCGCGCTGATGCTGACCCCGACGGTGACTGACGTATTCGCCGCGCCGCTTACCGATCCGATCGCGAGCGACACTGAAGCACCCCCCGGTGTCGGCGCTAGCGATGGGGGACGTGCGCAGGCGTCGAAGGCGCTCAGTAGCGACGCGCCAACCTCGTACGGTGCCACCATCCCGTCGTGGTCGACATCAAAGGCGGGACACAGATTGACTGGCTGCGGTGTTGGCGCGGCGCCGATGTTGACGCCACGCACCAGCTCATCCACGGTGACGAAGCCGTCCGCATTGCAGTCGCCGACGCAGGAGGTTTGCGCGTGGCTGAGGCATGGCAGCAGCGCCGTCCACGCGATGAAGATTCCGACAACGCGACCCAATCGCTGCATGGCAAAGCCTGATCCGCCGGGGATGAATCAACGGGCGGATCGGTGATCCCCGCTTACGACTGGCGCGCCAGCTTCACCAACAACGCGCGCGTGCGTTCGAGTGAAGCGTGGCCATCGTTGCCGACGGCGAACGGGGCGGCGAGAAACTCAGTCACGCCGCTCGCAGCGAGCCGCTGCAATTGTTCACCGACCGCACTCTCGTTGCCGACGATCGCAACGTCGGCCGGACCTTCGGCGCCTTCGCGATCGAGCATCGCGCGGTACGACGGCAAGCCGCCGTAAATTTGGAACAGGCGGCCGGCGATCTCGCGCGCGGCGGCGATGTCTTCGGTCACGGCGATCGGCAGACCGGCGATCACCCGCGGTTTCGGTCGCCCAGCCTTCGCGGCCGCGTCGTTGATGCGCGGGACGGTGTGGTCACGCAATGTCTTCGGACCGGTCATCCAGGTGATGGTGCCGTCGGCTTCAGCCCCGGCCAGGGCGAGCATTTTCGGCGCAAGCGCCGCCAGCAGAATCGGGCACGGGGTTGCGCCGGGGACTGTGACATTCGCATTCACGCGGTACTCGCTACCGTTGAAGCTGACCGTGCCGGCCTGAATCAGCGGCTTTAAGACGGCGAGGTACTCCTTCATGTGCGAGTACGACTTGGCGTACGAGAAACCGAACATGAACTCGATGACGACCTGATGCGACAGGCCAATGCCGAGCGAGAAGCGCCCGCCGCAGGCGGCCTGCGTGGTGAGTGCCTGCTGCGCCATCGTGACCGGGTGTCGCGGGTAGGTGGGCACCACCCCGGTACCAAGGGCGATACGCGAAGTCTCGCGGCCGATGATCGCCAGCGCGGTCATCGCGTCGATGCCGAAGATGTTCGCCATCCAGGCGGACGCGAAACCGTCCGCTTCCGCGCGCTTGGCCTGCGCGACCAGATCGTTGATATCCGCCGGCTTGCCGCCAATTTCCCCTACGCCGATTGCGATTTTCATGAGATCCTCTCTCCTGATTTGGTATGCCACGGGCCTCATACTGCTTTGCCGCGCAGCACGCTACCAGGACAGAGCACAACGGTTCCCCGTGCCGCCGCGCACTGTGGCAACAAGGCACTCAAGCCGCTTGACGGATTAGGGTCCGCCGTACTTTTCGGCTCGATCGTTGGTGCAATTTTTTCTATTTTCAAACCGCATGGATGGCTGTATGCTTTTGCCTATGGAACGTTCGTGGATCTCCGCGGTGTTCCCCGGACTCAGCGACCTTCCTCAACCACAGCTCAACGCCGACGTCTGGAACCGCAAGCGGCCATTGCCGGCTCGCCTGGTGTCGGGTGGCCGCTTCGTTGGTGAGCTGCAATCGATTGGCGGCTGGACGGCTGACGAAGAAACGCTACTCGCCGATCTGGCGGTGAACCTGTCGCCGCACGTCGATCAGATTGCGCAGGTCTGGGCGGAGCGCCTGCTCGGGATCGTCGGGCCGGCGTTGGGCGGCAGCCAGCCGGTCGCGGAATGGATGACATCCGCCAATCGCTGTTTCCTCGATGACTTGTTGCGCAATCTGCGCGCGCGCAACTTGGATGCGGTGTTCCAGGAGAACCTGGAGCGCTACCTCGGCTTGCTGCAGGTGCAAGGCGGCTCGGACATCAAACTGCGATCGACGCTGTCGCAACTCTACACCTCCCTCGAGATCAGCAGCGCCCTGATCACCGAGTGGACATGCACCCTTTATGCAAACGACGCACGGCTACCGGCGCTGCTCGCCGCCTACACGCGCGTGGCGCTGCACCTCGGCCAGTTACTCGGCAAGGCCGCCGACGACTATCGGGCGCGCGAGCAGCGGGAGACCTCGCGAGTGGCTTCCTCGCTCTTGCAGGCGTCGCGGGACTTGAAAACGCGGCCAGCTTCGGTCGCGCTCGCACTCGACGACCTCCGTCGCATCATTGCGCAACGCCTGCGTTGTGACTGCACACTCGCCTTCGCGTGGGATGAATCCGAGCAAGCCTTCGTCAGTGTTGCCGAACGCGAGTTCGCACCCGTCAGCCTCGATGCGGCCCAGCCCACGCGTGTTGACTCGACCAATTGCCCGATCATGCAGGCAGTGCTCGCCGGCGATGTGGTCTGCGGCGTGGCCGAGGACGGCCGCCTGCCGCGCGCGCTGATCGAAGCGCACGGCGTCGCCACCTACGCGTTGGCGCCGATCACCAGCGCCGAGGGGGGGCGCGTGGGATTGTTCGCCGTGTTGCGGCGCGAACGCGAGCCCTTCGGCGTCGCCGATCGCCAGATTCTCGAAGGCATCGCGCAGCACGGTAGGCTGGCGCTCGATAACGCCTCGCTGGCGGAACAACTGCACAGCGCGGCACGACTCAAGACTGATTTCATCAACTCGATGTCCCACGAGATCCGCACTCCACTCAACGTGCTATTCGGCTACCTCGACATCCTCGAAGATCGCCACGGCGGTGACGGCGATGACAGCGATCTGCTCGACCGCATGCGCCGCAACGCCGATCAGTTGCTCAAGCTCATCGACACGCTGCTCGATCTCGGGCGCCTCGAGCAGGGGCGGATGAAGTTGTGCATCGAGACCTTCAGCGTCGAGCAAGTCTTCACCGAAGTGCAGCGTCGATTGAGCGCGCCGCGCGGCCTGACGTTTCGCTGCTCGGCTGAACGTGGCTTGCCTGCGCTCACCAGCGACCGATTCAAACTCGCCAACATCCTCACTCACTTGGTGGCCAACGCGTTCAAGTTCACCGAGCGCGGGCGCGTCAGCGTTCACGCCAAGCGGGCCGGCAATGACGCCGTCGCCCTGGAGGTGATCGACACGGGAGCCGGCATCGCCCCCGAGTCCCTTGGCGTCATCTTCGACTTGTTCCGTCAAGCTGGTCCGGTCGATCGCGGCGGCACCGGGGTGGGGCTCTACCTCGTCAAGCGGCTGACCCAACTGCTCGGCGGCCAGGTGAGCGTCGAGAGCCGACTCGGTTGCGGCTCGACCTTCCGCATTGAGATTCCCGACGCGTTCGCACCCGCGACTCAGGCCGCGTCGTAGACGACACCGCACGCGCTCGCCCACGTCAGCTTGACGCGCAGCCGGCCGGGTTGCTATCGCCCGTGAGCCTAGAATTTCGCCGCGCAGAATTTTCCCCACGCAGGAGCTGACATGGATTTGAGTTACACCGCCGAGGAAGAAGCGTTCCGCGCCACGATGCGGCAATGGATCAAAGACAACGCACCAAAGTCCGACGAGCGGCGCGATATCGAGGCGATGCGCACGTGGCAGAAGCGGCTACACCACGGGGGCTACCTCGGCGCCGGCTGGCCGAAGGAGCACGGCGGGGCAGGGCTGTCGCCGATGGAGCAAGCGGTCCTCAACGAAGAGCTTGCGCGTGCCAACGCCCCGGGGCCGATCAACGCCATGGCGATCTGGTGGGTCGGTCCCGCCATCATCAAGTACGGGACCGAGGAGCAGAAGACGCGCTTCCTCGCGCCGATTCTTGCGGCGGAAGAGATTTGGGCCACCGGCTACTCCGAACCGGGCTCAGGAAGCGACATGGCGGCGGCAAAGTGCAAGGCGGAGCGCGACGGCGACGACTACATCGTGAACGGCCAGAAAGTGTGGACGACGCTCGCGCACATCTCCGACTGGTACTTCATCTTGGTTCGCACGTCGTCAGAGGGGCCGAAGTGGGCTGGGCTCACGATGCTGCTGATCGATCTCAAGTCGCCCGGCATCGAGGTACGGCCGATTCGGCAGATCACCGGCGATAGTGAGTTCAACGAGGTGTTTCTGCACGACGTGCGCGTGCCGGTGACCAATCGGCTCGGTGCGGAGGGCCAGGGTTGGGAGGTCGTGAGTTCGGCACTGATCAACGAGCGCACCGGGATCGCCGGCTCGATTCGCGCCGACCAAACTCTCGAACGCATCGTCCATCTCGCACACAAGCGCGGCGTGGCGGCCGATCCGGTATGGCGGCAGCGCGTGTCGGATCTTGCGATCAAGACGCAGATCACCAAGTCGTTCGGCTTGCGGGCGATGAGCGATCAATTGCACGGCCGCATCAACATTCACATGTCGGCGGCTATGAAGTTGTTCTCGACCGAGCTGTCGCAACGCTTCTCCGAAACCGGAGTCGACATGCTCGGCGCCTACGGTGAACTCTGGGAAGGCAGCGACCGCACTCCCGACTCCGGGCGCTGGCACTATCAATTCCTCTACGACCGCTCGATGACCATCGCCGGTGGAACCAGCGAGGTCCAACGCAACATCGTCGCGCACCGCGTGCTGGGCTTGCCCCGCGGGACGTGAGGCGGCGATGCGGACGGTAGAGAAGTGTGCCGAGTGAGTGGCGGATCGTCTGCGAACTGGTCAGGACGGTGCCAGCAGGCAGGTTCTCCTCGGTGGAGGGCGCCACAACCGAGATCGCAATCGCCGCCGCGACGAATTCGCGGTGAACTGATTGGCGGTGCGGATCCGGTCCTGCTGACGACGCCAATCGGCCAACACTCGGAACTCACGCCTTCATCGAGCTTGCGACCAACTCCATCACATCGAGGGCGCGGACTTTTTCTTCCACGCCTTTCCCTTTGATGCCGTCGTCGACCATCGTCATGCAATAGGGGCAGGCGACGGCAACCACGTCGGGATTAGTCTCTAACGCTTGCTCGACGCGGCGGGTGTTGACACGCTTGTCGGGGTCTTCTTCGAACCACATCTTGCCGCCGCCGGCGCCGCAACACATGCCGGTGCGACGGTTGCGCGTCATCTCGCGCAGCTCGACGCCGGGAATAGTGCTGAGGATGTCGCGCGGGGCCTCGAAGATGTCGTTGTAGCGACCGAGGTAGCAGGAGTCGTGATACGTGATCGCCTGCCCGCCGTTGACGTTGAACTCGATCTTGCCGTCGGCGATCAGCTGCTTGACGAACTCGGTGGCGTGCACGACTTGGAAATTGCCGCCGAACTGCGGGTACTCGTTCTTCAAGGTGTTGAAGCAATGCGGGCAGTTGGTGAGGATCTTCTTCACCTTGTGACCGTTGAGCGTCTCGACCGCCATCTGCGCCATGCTCTGGAACAGATACTCGTTGCCGATGCGGCGCGCGGTCTCACCGTTGCACGGCTCTTCGCCGCCGAGGATCGCGAAGTCGACGCCGGCCTGCTTGAGGATCTTGCTGAGCGCGATGGTGGTCTTCTTGTTGCGATCGTCGAACGAGCCGGCGCAGCCGACATAGTAGAGGTATTCGGCATCGGGCTTGTCGGCGAGCAGCGGAATATCGAGCCCATTTGCCCAATTCCCGCGCGTACCGGCATCGATCCCCCACGGGTTGCTTTGCGTCTCCAGACCTTTGAACGTGCGGGCGAGCTCGGGTGGAAAGCGCGACTCTTCCTGCACCAGGTGCCGGCGCATATCGACGATCTTGTCGACGTACTCGATCAAGACTGGACACGCCTCTTCGCAGGCGCGGCACGTCGTGCAGTCCCACAGCACCTGATCGTGAATGAGATTCTCGCCGACCACATTCACGCCGATGGTGAGGCCCCCGTCGCCGTTCGCTTGCGCTTTGAGAACCTCGTCTTGATGCTCGTAGAGATAGTCGCGCAGGTTGAGCATCAGTTGACGCGGTGCCAGCTCCTTGCCGCTGTAGGTGGCCGGGCACTGCTCCGAGCAGCGACCGCACTCGGTACACGAGTACATGTCGAGGATCTGCTTCCAGGTGAATTGGTTGATGTACGAGGTACCGAAGGTGGTGGCGTTCTCGAGGTCCTGCTTCGACAGCGCTCCGGTCGGCGCCAGCTTCTTGAAGAACACATTGAAAAACGAGGTGAGGACATGGAAGTGTTTGGCGAGCGGCAGCAAATTGAGAAAGCTGAGGATGATCAAGTTGTGTCCCCACCAGCCGAGGTCGCTGACGAATCTGGCGCCCGATTTGCCGAGCGGCGCCAGCAGCACGGCGACGAGGGCGCTGATCGGTTGCCAGAAGCGCTCCTTCTCAGTCATCGCCTCTCCGGCCAGGTAGACCAGCCGACCACCATCGTATAGGTAGCCGGTGACCATGATCAGGCCGATGAGGGAAAGGATCAGAAAGGCTTCCCAGTGCGAGTGGCCGCGCAACCGATTTTCCGCCGGTGCGTAACCGTAGAGGCGGGCGGGATGAGAGACGGCCCAGCGATACAGCGCCACGCCGATCCAGAACAGCACCACCAGCTGCATGAGATCTTTCAAAAGCATATATGGGCCGCCCAGCAGTGCGGGCGACATCAGCGGCAGATAGAAGTCGGCGACGAAACCGCGGGCGAACATCTGGATGACTTGTACGCCGAGAATGGTGAAGCCCCAGAAGATGAAGAAGTGCATCCAGCCGGCGGGTTGCTCGCCGGTGACGAACTTCTTCTGACCGAATGCATACACCAGCACGGCTTGGATGCGTTCAGGAATGCGGTCGAACATCATCGCCGGGGCGGCCTTGGTGAGCACCATAAGGCGGCCATAGATGGTGCGGGCGAAGTAGCCCAGGAACGCCGCCAGCACGAGCGCAAAAATCAGCGTATTCATCGCACCCTCCCGGAGGAACACTGCACGGGAAACTGGGCGAGTCCTAGGGGAATCGTCGCGCCTTTGCAAGGTGGGTCGGCGCACTAATCGCGCAAGTATAGTGACTTATGCGTAGACCTCCGGGTGGATGCAGGCCTCCCCGCCTGCACGGCCGGAAGCGGATCGCTGGCCTCGCACTGCTCGTGGCGGCGCTCGCCTTCGCGGCTTGCAAGCGCGGCCCGACCGTGGTCGTTCACGCTGCGGACAGCGTGATGGTGCACGTCGAGGTCGTCAGCACGCCCAGCGCACGGGCGCAGGGATTGATGTACCGCCGCGAGTTGTCACCTGACGCCGGCATGCTGTTCATCTTTCCGCACGACGGCGTGCAGCACTTCTGGATGAAAAACACGCTCATCTCGCTCGACATGCTGTTCATCGATCACGAGCGCCGGATCGTCGGCATCGTCGAGAACGCGCGGCCAATGTCGACCGAGCCGATGGGGCCCGATCAGCCGTCGCGCTACGTCCTCGAAGTCAACGGTGGCTTCGCCGCACAGCACCACATCAGCATGGGCGCAATGGTGGAGTTTATCGATGTACCAGAAGGCGCGAGTTGAATGCGGAGTGTTGAGTGCGGAATGCGGAATTGTGGCCGCTAATCGTTCCACATTCTCCAATCGACATCATCCCAACCGCATCATCCAAAAATCCACGCGCGCTTGCGGGGGGCGCCCGGCGGCTTGAGTTCGAGGCCGTCGGATTGCAATGATGCGTTGAACGTCTCCAGTGCGCGGCGTTGCTGTTCTTCGAACTGCCCCAGTTCGTGCTGGCGCTTGGCCTGAAACGTCTCGAACTCCTTGCGCCACTGATTGTGGAAGTCGTGCAACCGACGGTGAATGTGATTGTGCATCGTGGTGGTGACCACGTACGAGCCGTTGCAGAACGGGCAGTAGAACACCACGCCGGCGCGGAAGTGGCGGAACTCGACCGCGAACGCACCTTGGCAGTGGTGGCACTGGATCGGTACCTCCCATTCCTCAATCTCGGGCGCTAACACGGTGGTCTCCAGGCTCGCGACCGGAGCCGCGAGAGCGGACGCGGGCTTCGGTGCGGCGGCCGGTGCGGGCGCAGAAGCCGGGGCTGCCGTGGGCTCACCGCCGGTGGTCGCACCTTCCTTCTTAAACCGCGACGGGAAGTCGGCACCGAACGTCTGCTCGGGGTGCAGCGCTTTGGCACGCTCAAGCAGGACCGCCTCGCTCTCCGGAATCTTCGGATCGGGGATGCAGCAGTCAACCGGACACACTGCCGCGCACGCCTCGTGATCGTGGAAGCCGACGCACTCGGTACACTTCTCGGGAACGATGTAAAAGATGTCCGCGGCAATGGCGGGATGCTTCACGCCGTCGAGTTCCCACTCGACGCCACCCTGGTAGATCGCAGTGTTCGGGCACTCGGGCTCGCACGCTCCACAGTTGATGCACTCGCTGGTGATGACGGTCGCCATGCTGCCTCCGGGTCGGATCTCGAATCGCGCGCAAGCTACCATCGGTCGGTGGCAGCGGCAACCGCCCAGTGTCGCGACTCGTCATTCCCGCTGGTTCGTCAGATTGACAATCAACCCAACTGATTTCAGCGGGCGCGCCAAATGGAGCGCGAGCAAGCTGCCGAGCAATTGCGCCGCCTCGCTGGCAGCTATAGGCGCGAGCCGCTGCGCCCGCGCTTCGGCAAGCGGCGTCTGCTTGAGGGCTTCCAGACGCAAGATCGTCTCGCCGCTGAGCGGTAGCCACGACGAATCGCGCGATGGACAGCCGTCGCAGATCAAGTTGCCTTGTATTGGATCGAAGTACACACGGGATTGATCGGCGAGTCGTCGGCGGCACTGGAAACATGTTTCGAAATGCGGTTCGTAGCCGGCCAAGTGCAGCAGATGCAGCTCGAAGGTCCGCAAGAGAGCCGCCGTGGCCGCGCCACGCTCCAACTCAGCGAGCCCCGTATCGAGCAGGTCGTAGAGTTCGGGCACGGCATGTGCCTCGGCGGTAAGCTGATCGGTCAGCTCGACGAGATAGCTGCCATAGGCCAGCTTCACCGGGTCGCTGAAGGCAGTCGGCGCCCCGAGCAGGTCACAACTTTCCATGAACATGAGCGCACCGCGCGGTGGAGAGCGAAAATAGACGCGCACGCGCGTCAACGGATCGAGGCAGTTGGCAAAGCGCCGGCGCGAGTTTTTGGCGCCCATCGCGATGCCGGTGAGCTTGCCAAAATCGCGCGTGAGGAAGGTCACGATCTTGTCGCTCTCACGATACGCGCGCGCGCGCAGAATGATCGCCAGATCGGCCTGCGATGGCCGCATGCGATGCACCTAATCACCGGCCGGTTACCTTGACAAGATAGGGGTCCATCATTAGCTTCCGCGCGCCGCATCGCCAGCCCAACCGGCAGCCCGCGACACGATCCCTAGG
>JBGOUW010000048.1:0-14887 GCA_041477755.1 Binatia bacterium | reverse complement strand
GCCGGGTAGCCGCTGCGCAAGACGAACTGGTGCACGCTGTCGGCGCAACACAGGAGACGATCGGCGACGGCCATCAGGCTGCGCGGCTCGGTCAGCTTGTCGTGCAGATTGGCGATGACGGGAATGTCGCTGCGCTGCAGCGCAGCGAACAGCGCGCGCCCGTGATAACGGGTGTGGAGATGAATCACGTCGACGCTGAGTTGCCGGGCCAACGCGACGAAATGTGCGCTGAACCACCATTGCGTTCGCGCGTAACTTTGCGCCCGCGCCGCCCAACTCCGATGCGCGACGCTCACCCGCGTCGGCAGCCGGCGCAGGACGCGCAGCTTGCCGTCGGTCCACTCGGACGGCTCGCCCGGCAGACACTCGGTCAACACGGTCACGTGGTCAATCTCGGGCCGCGCGACCAGCCCCGGAGCCACCATGCTGAAGTAGGTCGCTGCGCCGCCAATTGCGGGCGGGTAGAGCGGCGTGACGATCAGAGGGTGCATAGCGGAGCGGGGTGCCTAGCGGAATGCGTAGCGGCCGACCGCCTCGTCTGCGTGCAGACTCGGATAGTTCGTCAGCGCGGCGCATAAGCGTTCGAAGGTCGCCCAGTCGTCGACGATCTTCATGCACATCGGGTGCGCCAACACGGTCGCCACACCGCCGGCGCGCGCGATCGCCTCCACCTGTGTCGAGACGCGCGCACACCACTCGTCGGCATCGTACGCTGGGCCGCCCCATTGCTGCGTCGCTGATTCCTGCGGCCACGCGCCGTGGCGTAAGTACTCATGATCGGGGGTGGTGTTGATGGGCAAGACGGCCACACCGCCGGCGTCGCGATAGGGTCGCAGGCGATCGGGATTCACCTCATCCGACCACGCGTGGATGCCGGCGCCGGCGAGCAAGCGCGCGGTGTGGCGATCGTGCCGGTAGGCGTGGTTGCGCCAGCTGCGCACCGGCCGCCCGGTGCCGCGTTCCACCGTCGTGCAGGTGCGCGCGATCATGCGTCGTTGCATCCACGGTAGCCCGTGCGGCGAGCCGACCACGCGCCGCAATCCGCCGTGCCACAGGCGGGGCTTGAAGGCGTTCCATCCATGCCCGCCGATCTCCACGTGCGGCATGGTGAGGAGCGGGCGTACGTCGTCGATGTCCTCGATCATCGCGCGACCGGTGATGAACAGCGTGATTTTGAGTCCGTAGTGCGCGGCAATGGTGGCGTACTCGACGGCGAGGGTAGCCTCGCTGGCGGGGGCATGTGCTTGATCGGCGTTGCCGATGGCGTGGTGGACATCGCCGGTCAGGACGACGCTCATTGCCCGCGCCGCATGCGCGTGGGGTGAAGGTTCGAAAGGGTCACGGCCGGCCTTGTCGCAACTCGACGGCAAGGATTCAAGCGGCGGCGTCTGGCGAAGATTCAGTCGGCGCTGGCGGTGCGGGTTGTGCGCCGCCGCGCTGGTGGCACGGCGACCGACACGATATGGACGTGGCCGCCGCGCACCGCACTGCGAATGCCGAGGGTTTCGAGCAAGGTTTCGAGGTCGGAGCGATCGGACTCGGCTACGCCCACAAAGAAGAGGATGCTGCTGCGGTGACGGGTGCGGCGCTGCGAGAAGAAGAGCAACCGTTCGTGGCAACTGCGCCGGCGCAAGTCGGCGCGCAGCACGGTCTCGCCATATGCTAGCCGACCGCGCACCGGGCTGCGCCGCGCGATCTCGGCCACCGGCGTACCGGTGCGTGGCTCGCGCTCGACCGAGTAGCCCAGCTCGTTGAGGTGTGCGGTAAGACCGCGCCGCAGGTACGCGCGCGTAATCGATTCAGTCATGCCCGCGGACCGTGGAGGAAGGCGAGCGCCGCTCCGTATTGGAGGGGCGCTCGCGCTTGCTTTACTAGCGACGATTCCACCCACCGCGGCCGCCCCCCCCGCCGCCGCCACCACCACCGCCGCCACCGCCACCGCCACCGTAGCCACCACCACCGCCACCGCGGGTATTTTCACGCTCGCGCGCTTCGTTGACCTTCAGCGCACGGCCCTTGAACTCTTGCCCGTCGAACTGCTGGATCGCGCTCTGCGCTTCCGCGTTCGAACTCATCTCGACGAAGCCGAAGCCGCGCGACTGGCCCGTGGCCCGATCGGTGATAACGCTGGCCGACTCGCAGGTGCCGGCCTGCGCGAACAGCTCCTCCAACTCCTTCTGCGTGACGTCAAAGGCGAGATTCCCGACGTACAGCTTCCGTCCCATTGCACGAACTCCTTGCCGTGGGCCGCCGCAGCGGCCAGTTGAGATTCCCCTCCGGCCGGTAGCACCTGTTGCCGCGGCCATATCTGCCTGAGTGTGGGTGCGGGAGGCGTACGGAACGCCACAAGGACGGAGCGAGGCTCTCGCGCCTGACAGTCAGAAAGAGTGGATCGGACCCTATCAGCTGCGGCGAGCGGGTACAACCCGGCGCGTGATCAGGCAGAAGACGCCGGCACGGAGGCACTTGCGCCACCAAGCAAGAAGGAGAAATCGTGCGGACGCACTTGTGTCTCTAGTGATGATGGTTGCTTGCCGCTTGATCTTTGGCCGGCGAGATGGCCAGACTGTCGTCATGACGCGGCGGGACGTGCAACTCACCGCATCTGGTCGGGCGGGTCCGACGCCGCAACGGACCGGCGCGCCACTCGACGAGTTGGTCGAGAACGCCAGCGATATCGTCGTGCTCAACGATCGCGCCGGGCGGATCGTGGCCGCGAATCGCGCCGCCCGCGAGCTCGGCGGCTACACGAACGACGACCTCGCACGTGGCGTCCATCTCCGCGAGGTGTTGGCCCCACATGAGCTGGCCATCGCCCTAGAGGTCAGCGAGCGGGCGTTCCAAGGCCTGCCGATCCCCCCGATGTACGAGCGCGAGGTGGTGTTGCGGGGCGAGCGGCGGCGTATCCTCGAACTTCGTAGCAACCTGCTTCGCCGCGATGGACTAGAGCCCGTGATCTGCACGGTCGGGCGGGACATTACCGAGCGCCGAGCGGCCGGAGATTTTCAGTCCGGCCTGGTGCAGGTAGCGCAAGCGTTGCTCAGCGCCAAGGGGTTGGAGGAGTTGGCGGCGATCTTCTGCGCCGAGGTGCAACGGATGTTGCATCTCGACGGGGTGTACATTTGGCTGCTCCGTGACGACGCATTCGTAGGGTACGCTGCGGCGGGCCGCAACGCCGCTGATTTTTCCACGGTGCGTTTTCCGTTAGCGGAGGCGGTCCGTCGCGGCCTTGAGCGCGCGGGAGAAGTCGTGATTCTCAACCGCTACTTGGAGTCGGGGTTCGCCGATGAGAGCGCGCGCACTGCCGGGGTGCGCGCGCTGCTGATGGTGCCGCTGCGTCGGCAGCGCGTGATGTTGGGGCTGCTTTCCTTCGCTGATTATACCGACCCAGAGCGGTTCACGGCGAGTCTGGGTGAGAAGGGCATGATTTTCGGCGCCCAGATCGCGGTGGCGATCGAGTCGGCACTGGCACGTGAGGGGCAGGCAGAGGAGGGGCGAGTCTCGACCGCGCTTCTCCACGTGGCGCGCGCCATCCGTGAGGCGGAGACCGAGGCGGCCGTGTTGCCGCAGATCACCTCCAGCGCACGCGAAGTGATCGGGTGCGATTGGGCAGCCCTCGCGCTGTGGGATCCGGCGCATGAGGTCTTCCGCCTGGCGGCGATCGAGGGCGTCGCGGCTGAGATGGCCGACGAGTTGCGCAGCATCGAACTTGGGCCGACATCGCTCGGGCGGCTGATCGGCCGGGTCCTGGCCGGCGAAATCGTGGAGATTCCCGAGCCCCGTGGACCGTTCGAGCTGTGGGAGCGCTGGCAGCTCAGCTCGCTGCTGGTGGTGCCGATGCTGCGAGTGGGCCGTATCGTCGGCGCGTTGGTCGTCGGCTACCGCACGCGCCGGGGCGCGTTTTCCATTCGCGAGCGCCGGTTGAGCGAGGGCATCGCAGCGCAGGCCGCGGCCGCGGTGGAGAATGCCCGCCTGGTCGAGGACCTCCGGCGCGCGAATCAGCTCAAGTCCGAGTTTCTCGCCACCATGTCACACGAGCTCCGGACACCGCTGAGCGCGATTCTGGGGTATGCCGACCTCATGCATGATGGCGCCATGGGGCCGTTGACCGAGAACCAGCACGAAGCGCTGGCTCGAATGCGCCTGAACGGTCGCGGGCTCTTCGAACTCATCAACACGACCCTCGATGCTGGGCGGCTCGAGTCCGGTCGCGTGGAGTTGGAGCCGTCATCATTCCAGTTGGGGGAACTCCTGGACGAGTTGCGGCATGAGTTCGCGGTCCAGGCCGCCCACCGCAAGCTCACGCTGCAGTGGCCGGCCGACGGCCCGATCGCGTCGCTGTACACCGATCGCGGCAAACTCAAGATGGTGGTGCGCAATCTAGTGGACAACGCGGTCAAGTTTACCGCGGTGGGAAGTGTCGCGGTGACTACCACGGGAAGTGATGCCGAGGCGTCGATTACCATTGCGGTACGCGACACGGGAGCCGGCATTCCGCTCGCGGAACTGCCGTCGTTGTTTGAGATGTTTCGCCAGGGCGATGGAACGCATCAGGGAGCGCGTTCGGGTGTCGGGCTCGGTCTGTACCTCGTACGACGCTACACCGAACTCATCGGCGGCCGCGTGCGGGTGGAAAGCCGCCCGGCCGAGGGCTCGACCTTTGTCGTCGAGATCCCTCGCCGGCTCAGTGGCGAGTTCCGCAATCAGTAGAGGTCCAGCCTTCGGTCCACGCATCGGTCGAACAATAGATCTGACACCCAAAGGGACTACCTTCCCGGTGTCAGGATGATGCTCCTGGTGAACGGCCGTTGGCAGGGCGCCAGCGCGGCCCGGCGGCGTCGCGCACGGGGGTCGGTGAGATCGGGTAGGCCAGCAAGCGACACTCGATGGCGCCGTTGAACAGCACGTGCCGGCGGGCGGCGCGCAAGCCGATGTGGCGGGTGAGATGGACGTTGCCGCTTAGCACGTAGCCGGTCCACCCGGGGAACTGACGCCGCAAGGTGTCGCCGATTGACCGATACAGCTCGGCAAGACTTTCCTGATCGCCCAATCGTTCTCCGTACGGCGGGTTGGTGACGAGCAGACCGCGCACGCCGTCGGTGATGGGCGTCGGCAACGGCGCACAGTCCGTCCAGGCGCGCCTCTCGATGTGGACCCGGCCGTGCAATTCCGCGCGCCCGACGTTGGCCAGCGCGCTGCGCACTGTGCGCGCATCGGCGTCGTAGCCGCAGATGCGCGGCAGGCGCCGAGGATCGTGAATCTCACGTCCGGCCGCCTCTTGCTGCAAGCGCGACCAGACGCGCGGCTCGTGGCCGCGCCAGCCGAGGAATCCGAAGTGCGTGCGCAAATGGCCGGGCGCGACGTCGGCCGCGATCAGCGCGGCCTCGATCGGGATCGTGCCGGAGCCGCACATCGGGTCGAGCAAGGGCACGCCGAGGCGCGCCAGCCGTGGCCATTCGGCGAGCAGCAAGATCGCCGCCGCCAGGTTCTCCTTCAGCGGCGCCACCCCGCGGTCCTGCCGATAGCCCCGGCGGTGCAGACTGTCGCCCGACAAATCGAGGCTGACCACCGCTCGGTTGCGGTGGATGTGCACGTTGACTCGTACGTCCGGTCGTTCGACGTTGACCGAGGGCCGGGCGCCGGTTTGATCGCGCAGCTGATCGACGATGGCGTCCTTCGCCTTCAACGCGATGTAGTGCGAGTGCGTGAGCAGCGATTGCGACGTAGTCCCGTCGACGGCGAGCGTCTGGTGCGCCAACAAGTGCTCCCACCAGCGGATGGTGCGCACCCCGTCGTAGAGCGCCTGTGGTGTCTCCGCCGCAAACGATGCCAGCGGTAGCAGAATACGATTGGCCACGCGCGACCACAGACAGGCGCGATACGCGACCTCCAGCGGACCGCGGAACGCCACGCCGGCCCGCTCCGCCGTGACCGCCGTCGCGCCGAACTCACGCAGCTCGGCCGCGACGAGTTCCTCCATGCCTTTGGCGGTAGTGGCGTAAAATGAGAAGGGGCTGGCCATCAGGGCGGCGCTCTCTCGTGTGCGCCCACGGTGCGGCGACTTATTCGATCGCCAGCACCTTGATGTCGAACACCAGCGTCTTGCCGGCGAGCGGATGATTGATGTCGAGCACGACGGTGTTGGCGCGCACTTCGTGGACCCGGAGGTGCCGCTCCTGTCCGCTGTGGTCGTGGGTCACCAGTTGCGCCCCGGCCTGCCACGCCTCCTCCGGCACTTGCTGCTTGTCGACCTCATGGAAGCCCTCGGGATCGAGCGGGCCGTACGCATGCTCCGCTGGCACCGTGATGCTCTTGCTCGCACCAACGGCGAGCCCGCTGAGCTGCTCCTCCAAACCGGGAATGATCTCACTCGCTCCGTGCGTATAGTGTAAGGCAGCTCGGCCGACGTTGCTCTCGACCACGCTCCGGTCTTCGAGCCGCAGCGTGTATTCGAGCGAGACGCGCTTGCCATCTTGAACGGTCATCCTGCTCCTTCTGTGCGTGGCGTCGTCAGGTCTCCGCGAGGACTGCAAAGAAAACAAAACCCCAAGGGCCGCAAACCCTTGGGGCACACGAAATCCTCACCGCAAATCGCTCACAACGCGTGCGACGACATCATCAGAAGCTCTGTAGTGTGTCAATCAGTGGGTCGCCGCGGCATAAACGTGCTGTCGTCTTCACCGTGTCGGCCACTCGGGTGGGTGACGCGTTGACTGTTCCGCGATCGCGATTGCTCGCGGCCGCAAGTGGGTCAGCATCGCGGTGCCAAGCACGAGTATCGAGACCAGCCCTACGCCGGACGCCAGCGGTCCCCAGGGAGCAGGGAAAACCGCCCACAGATGCGTCAGTCGGGCAAAGGCCGCCAAGGTGTAGGCGATGATCGCGCTGCGTCGCCCGGCTCCGCCGCGCGCCCACAGCCACGCCATCGCCGGCAGCATCACGACGTGGTCGTAACGTTGCGCGTGTGGAATCGCGACCAGCCCGAAGAGCACCCAGAGATAGAAGGCGGCATCGCTCGCGGCGGCTGGCGTATGCCACATCACTGCACTCACCAGCACGCCAGCGGCGACGATCAGCGCGATCGCGGCGCCACGCAAGATGTCGCGATCGACCGACCACGGGGGCGACCAACTCACATGCCGTCGTTGGTCCACGGAAAGGCCTTGGACATCGAACTCCTGCGGTCTGCCGATGCGCTCGAACCAGGCCGTCAGTGATTGATCGTCAACCGTCAGCCAGTGCGAGTATCCGGCCAGTCGCTGCGGAAGGAAATCGCCCCAATACTCGAGACTCGCGGTGGGCGTCAGCGCCGTACTTATCCCGAATGCTCCGACAAGGATCGCGGTGGTGCTGAGTAAGAGCCGCCACCGTCGCAGCAGCGGCAGCGCTCCCAGCCACAGCAGAGGAAACAGTTTGAATCCGACCGGCGGAACGAACAGCAGCGCCGCGCGCATCGCCGCGCGAGGAGTTCGCGTCTTCAGCGCCTGCGCGACGGCAAGCACCGCGACAAGCAGGAAGAGACTGTTTTGCCCGAGCGTGAGCGTGAGAAACACGGGACCGAAGGTCAGGACGAGGACGAAGACGGCCCACGGGTGTTTCGTACCGGCGATGCGCGCGAGTTCCCGCGTGCTCCACGCGGTGAGACCGAGCAAGATGATCAGCCACGCGATCGCGGCCGTCGGGTAGCTGACGAACGTGAACGGTTGTACGAGCCACGGGATCATTGGTGCGCTGACGAGGAACGGCGGATCGAAGGCAAGCGCGGTGTCGGCGCGCAGCGTGGCGAGAAACTCCGGCGGCCAACGATAGGGCGACACCCCGATACGGATCGCCCACGCCCCAGCATAGTCGCACGCGAAGTCGAACAGCTTGGGGTAAGGCCAGAAGGCGTCGAGGCGCAGCATCGCCGTGGCGAAATGAATGATGACGCCCACCGCTGCGATCCCAGCCATCGCCCTGCGCTTCATCGCGTCTTCCTATGCGCCTTCGGCGTGTTGGTGACAAACAGAGCCCACCGCCGGCGCGACCGGCGACACGCGGTGCGCGACGCATGGTGCGGTTGACTGCCGCGGCGCAGGACCCTAAAGATTGCGCCGCAGTCCATCATGCATGCCTGCATGCCTAGGCGAAGATGCTGGCATGCCGGTGAGGAGACGCTTGTGAGTACTGAACCACTCAGTTTCGCTGCCCCGTTCACCGTGCGCGCGCAGATCGAGGCGCGCGCCGAACACCCGGTCACCGCCAACAAGGTGGTGCTGATGCACGGCGAGCGTTCGTGGACCTACCGCCAGTTCCGCGACGAGTCGGTGCGCACCGCGCACTTCCTGCTGCGCCGCCTCGGCCGCATTGATGATGCACATCCAGGCCATGTCGCTATGGTGCTGGAGAACCACCTCGAACTGCTCGCGCTCCTTGGTGGCTGTGCCTTTGGGGGCCTGACGCTGTTCGGCGTCAACACCGGCCTGCGCGGCGAGGTGCTCATCGGTGTGCTCAATCAGTCCCGCTCCCGCTTACTGGTGGTCGACGAGAAGTTCTTCCCCGAAGTCGAGCGCGTGCGCGGCGAGCTGAAGCACATCGCGGCGGAGAATATCCTCGTGTTGCCAACGCAGGGCGGCAAAGTCGCCCCGAGCGTGGATCTACGCAGCTGCAAGACGGCAGAGATCGGCGGTCCCGACCAGTTGTTCGATGCGCCGGGCATCGATGTCGAGCCCGAGCGCAATCTGATGGTGATCTACACCTCGGGCACGACTGGATTGCCAAAGGGAATCAACAACAATCATCTCAAGCTGTGCGCAACCGGCTTTGGCGTGTCGACGAACATGGGCCTGACGCAGGACGACGTCGGCTACGCCTGCATGCCGCTGTTCCACTCGAACGCGATGTTCGTCGGCTTCATGCCCGCGTTCTGGGTTGGCGGCAGCATGGGATTGCGCGAGCGTTTCAGCGCCAGCCAATTCGTCCCGGACATCCTGCGCTACGGCGTGACCTTCTGGAACTACGTCGGCGAGCCGGTGCACTACGTGCTCGCCGCGATCGAGAAGGAGTACGGCAGTGACGAGGCGCGCATCGCGGCCGCGGTCACCAACGACCCGCGCAACAAGTTCCGCTACGCCGTCGGCAACGGCGCTGCGCCGCCCGACATCGACCGCTTCATGAAGTGGATGGGGCTGGACGAAATGTTCGAGCTGTACGGCTCGACCGAGGCGGCGATCAGCACCTTCCGCCGCAAGGGAGATCCGCGCGGCAGCGTCGGCGAGATCACCGACGCCGCCGTCAAAATCCTCGACCCGGGCGGCAACGAATGCCCGCCTGCGCAACTCGGCGCCGACGGCAAGCTGCTCAACTACGAGCAGTGCGTCGGCGAGATCTGTCGCGCTGCATCCGACGCCGGTCTGTTCCAAGGCTACTTCGATAACCCCAAGGCCAACACCGACAAGTTCCGCGACGGCGTCTATCACTCGGGCGACCTCGGCCACGTCTTGGTACGCGACGGTCTACGCTTCCTGTTCTTCGATGGCCGCACCGACGACTGGATCCGCAAGGACGGCGAGAACTTCTCCGCCGGTCAGGTGGGCCGCATTCTTTCCGAACATCCGGACGTCGCGCTGGCCGTCGCCTACGGTGTCCCGTGCTCGGTGTCAGACGAGTTGGTGATGGCGGCGGTGAAGCTGCGCGACGGCGTGGCGTTCGATCCGAAGGGCTTCTTCGAATGGTGCGAGGCGCAAGTGAACGGCGCCAGTATGGACCGCAAGTGGTTTCCCGACTTCATCCTGTTGGTCAAAGACTTCGAGTACACGCAGACGCAAAAGGTGCTGGTGCGCAATCTCAAGAAGGTCCACTTCGACCTCAACCGCCTGGCCCGACTGGCCGACAACGCGATCTACTGGCGCCAGCGCGGCGACACGGCGTTTCGGCCGTTCGCCCGCGCCGACTACGAGAAGGTACGTCAGGAGTTCGCGGCGCGCGAGAAGTTGGAATTGCTCGATCGCTGAACTCGCCGTACGTCGGGATTCCCGAGTTGGCCGCACGCGCCCATCAAATCGCGGCCGTGGGTGACGCGGCGCTTGACGAAGATGCCCTGCGACCGCAGTCGCGCGCAGAACTGCACGATGGCGTCTTCCGACGGCGTCGCGTAGCTCGCGTCGCGTTGCGGGTTGTACGGAATCACGTTCACGGTGCAACGCAACGGACGGCACCACGCGGCAACCTCGTCGGCGTGTACCAGTGAATCGTTCACGTCTTTGATCAGCACGTACTCGATGAGAAACAGTCCGCGCCGCGGCAGTGGATACTCAAGTAGTGCGCGCTGCAGATCCACCAGCGGCATGCCTTTGTTGATCGGCATCAGCTCGTCGCGCAGCCAATCGTTCGGCGCATTGAGGGAGATCGCCAGCCGCAGATTCGGCCAGTTGAGTTCCGCCAGCTTGCGGATGCCGTCGATACGGCCGACGGTGGAGATGGTGATCTGCGTGAGCGGGATGTCCATGCCTCGGGGATCGTTGAAGACGCGGATCGCCTGGACGACCGCGTCGAAGTTGTCCAGCGGTTCGCCCATCCCCATGAACACGAGGTTGCGGATGCCGTCCGAGAAGTAGCGAAACCGGCGCGTGGCAGCGAGTGGGTTGTGCGCCAGCATGAGCTGGCGCGCTACCAATCGTTGCCGCACGATCTCGGCGCTGCTCAGATTGCGCAGCAGCCCCATGCGTCCGGTCTCGCAGAACGTACAGCCCATACGGCAGCCGACCTGCGACGATAGACAGAGCGTGTACCAATCCATGCCGCTGTAGTTGCGCATCGGGATAATCACCGACTCGGTTTCGAGCGCCATGCCCGCGTGCGCGCCGACCGGCAGGCAGAACTTGGTGAGGCCGTCGTGTCGTTCGACGCGCGACACCGCTGGCAGCGTCACGCCGGCACCCTCGCGCATGAGTCGCGCGTACTCGGAACGCGCGTGCTGTGGATGCGTCGCATGCGCCGCCGCGTACTCGACCAACGTCATGCCGAAGAGGTCGGCGTCCCAGAGTTTCTGCGCGCGCACGGCGGGTAGAGTACCAAGTGCCCGCCGGCAACACCAATGTTGACCGACGGTCGGCTGCGGGCCTCTGCCGTTGACCTTGGACATTGACGGTGGAACCGATTACTCAAAGGCCTATGCCCCGCCTGTTGACGACCGAGCGGTTCGTCCGCGACTACGGCGAGGCCTATCGCCGTATCTGCGCGGCGACTCGGCTCGAACTCGACCCGCTGACGCTGCCAACGGGTGAGCAACGCTTCACTCAGCCAGAGTTGGAACAGATCGCTGTCGCTTGCTTCACCGGCAACTTCGAGACCGATGCGGTCTTCACGCGCCGCTTCCTCGGTAGTGCGCTGCACGCGCCGAATCTGCGCTGGATGCATCTGCCGAACGCGGGTGTCGATCATCCGGTGTTCGGCCAGCTACGCGCGCGCGGCGTGCGGCTGACGAACTCGTCGGGCGCGGCGGCGGAGCCGATCGCACAGACCGCCATCGGCGGTTTGCTGGCGCTGGCGCGCGGCTTCCCACGCTGGAGTGCGGCGCAACGCCGCCACGAGTGGGCGCCGCACCGCGCCGATCACACGCCGCGCGATCTGAGCGGACAAACGATGGTGATCGTCGGCGTCGGCGCCATCGGCAATCACATCGGACGGCTGGCGCAGGCGCTCGGCCTCACGGTCGTCGGCGTGCGCCGCCGTCCGGTGACGGATCAGGACTACGTTGACGAGATGCACCTGCCGAGCGCGCTGGGCGATCTGCTCCCGCGTGCGGACTGGCTTGTCTTGACCTGTCCGCTCACCGATGAGACGCGCGGGCTCATCGGCGCCGATGCCCTGGCACGCCTGCCCGCCAGCGCGCATGTCATCAACGTCGCGCGCGGGCCGATCATTGACGAGACGGCGTTGATCGCCGCGCTGCAATCGGGCCGCGTGGCGGGCGCCTATCTCGACGTGTTCGAGCAGGAGCCGCTGCCGGCCGACTCGCCGCTGTGGGATGCGCCAACCGTGATCATCTCGCCGCACAATTCGGCCGCCTCGACGGGCAATGCCGCGCGCGTGAGCGAGCTGTTTCTGCGCAACCTCGAACACTGGGGGCGCGGCGAGCCGCTCGAGAACGAAGTGCGCGACCGGTGAGCGGCGACCACACGCGCGCCCTGCGCATTCTGTTTCTCTGTTTGGTCTGCATCGGCCTCGGTCAGTCGATGCTATTCGCGATCTTGCCGCCGGCGGCACGCGAGAT
Source organism: Binatia bacterium (assembly GCA_041477755.1). GTDB lineage: Bacteria > Desulfobacterota > Binatia > HRBIN30 > JACQVA1 > JACOST01. The sequence goes on along the minus strand of JBGOUW010000048.1, from coordinate 2,634 downwards.
CGGGCTGTCGCCGTTCCAAGTGTCGACCATCTTCGCGAGCTCGGCGGCGATCTGGGTGTTCGTCAGTCCGTGGTGGGGCCGCCGCAGCGATCGGGTTGGACGGCGGCCGATCATCCTCATCGGCTTGCTGGGCTATGCGCTGTCGATGGCGCTGCTGGCGACCATGATCAAAGTCGGCGTCGCCAAGCTGCTGCCGGTTATGGCGGTGTATCCGCTGATGGTGGCCTCGCGCTGTCTGTTCGCGCTCTTCGGCTCCGGCACCGGTCCCGCGTCGCAAGCCTATGTCGCCGACCGGACGACGCGCAGCGAGCGCACCGCCGGCGTCGCGCTGGTCAACGCGGCGATGGGCTTGGGTGAGACGGTCGGCCCCGGGATCGGGGCGGCGCTTGCCGCGCTCGGTCTGCTCACGCCACTCTACTTATCGGCCGGCCTCGCCGTCGTCAGCGCCGCGATGATCTGGTTGTACTTGCCCGAGGAGGGCGCGCCGCACGCGCACGTCGTCGAGCGGCCGCGCAAGCTCAGCTTCCGCGATCCGCGCGTGTGGCCGTTCCTGCTGGTGGCGACGTCAATGCAGGCAGTGCGCGCGACAACGGTGATCACCCTCGCGTTCTTCCTGCAAGACACGCTGAAGCTGACGTCGCAGCAGACGGTGCAGTACTCGGGCATCGGCTTCGTCACGCTCGCGGTGTCGGGACTGTTCGCGCAGCTGATCCTCGTGCAGCGCTTCCGGCCGTCGGCGCGGTTCATGGTCCGCGCCGGCCTCCCGCTCATGCTCGCCGCCTTCGTGCTGTTCGCCGCCGGCAGCAGCTTTGTCACCTATCTGCTCGCGCTCGTTCTCTTGGGACTCGGCATCGGCCTGGTGCGCCCCGGCAATGCTGCTGCCGCCTCGCTGGCGGTAGAACCGAACGAGCAAGGTGCAGCAGCCGGCTTGGTTGGCGGCGTGTCGGTGATCGGCAACGTGTTCGGTCCGATGCTGGGCACGCAACTCTATCAACGGTGGCCGATCGGTCCCTACTTGCTGAACGCCGTCATCATGGCCGGCGTCTTCGTCTACCTTCTCACCAATCGGCGTCTGCGAGTCGTTCGATAATGTTGGGGTTCGAAGTCGTCTGAGACATGCCCGAGAGTCAGCGGCAGATATCCGTTCCCCGTAGGGGCGACGCATGCGTCGCCCGCGAATTGACTGCGGCCCACTGCGGAGAAGAAGGAGGGCGATGCATGCATCGCCCCTACACCTGAATGCAGATCGCATGTTGCTGAAGTTTGCGAGACACAACACTAGCCAGCGAGTGCCGGCAGGACTTCGTTGGCCAGCGATCGGATCGATGCGACTGCGACGTCGCGCGGAATGTTCGCGGAGCCGGGGACGACGTGACAGAAGTCGAGGTTGAGCGCCGCGAGTTGCTTGAACCGCGCGATGACGATCTCCGGCGGGCCGGTGATGGCGTACCAATCGATGAAGGTGTCTTCGAGCGCCCGTGCGTGCTCGGCCGACGCTTCGGTGTGATGGCGCATGTCGTAGTGTTCGCGCAGGAAGCGCGCTGCGTTCTGCAGCGGCAACGGAAGGCGGGCGAGCTTCGACCCGGCAAACGCCGAGAAGCGGGCGAAGGTGGCGACCGCGCCGCGCGCGGCGTCGCGGGCCACAGCGCGGTCGGCGTGAACGACGCAGTTGACGAAGGCGCCGAATCGCAGCGCCGCGGGATCGCGTCCGGCCGCCTGCGCCGCGGTGCGCGCGATGTCGATCGCGCCGGCGAGGTGTTCGGAATTCGCGCCAACGGCGAAGGCGATGCGATCGGCGTGACGCGCGGCAAGTTCGATGACGCGCACGCCGGTGGCGGCGACTTCGACCGGTACCTTAGGTACGTTCACCGCGCGCAGCCACTCGATGCGACTCGCGAAGCCGTCGCGATCGACGGTACCGCCGCTCAAATAGGTTTGCAGCGATGCCAGGTAGCGTTCGAAGCTGGCGAGCCGATCGGGTTGCTTGCCGATGCGTTGCACCGATGAGTCGCCACGGCCGATGCCACAGAACGCGCGGCCGCCACTTTGCACCTGCAGCGACAGCGCGGCGGACGCGGTCACCGCCGGATCGCGGGTGACCGAGTTGCTGACACCGGGGCCGAGCCGAATCTTCGTCGTCGCGGTCGCCGCGAGCATCAGTTGGCCCCACACTTCCGGCGCCATGTTCTGACTGTCGGGAAACAGCAGGGTGGCGAATCCAAGGCTCTCGGCCAAGCGTGCCAAGTTGGTTGCGCGCCCGGGCAGCGGCGGCATCAGGATTCCGAGTTCCATGACTAACCTCCGTCCTTGCAGACTTCACCCTACTTCTCGGGGAGCGCGCGAGGCAATGGCGCGGATGAGGCGTGGATGAAGCGGATGAAGCGGCGAGGCGCATCGAACCAGCGGAGGCAGGGTCGCAAGACCGCGCATACAAGAATGTTGCTCGAGATGAAGAGAATTTTGTTGACATAGTACGACACGACCAACTATGTGCGTGCCTCCCGCGATAACGAGCGAGAGCAGGAGGGGTAGTGCGCAGTCAGCGGATCGATGCGAGGACTCGAAATGTAGCTGCCGGCCGTAGCCGAGTCGCATTGCGTGCGCTCGCCGTCGCCGCGCTCGTGGCGGTGTTCG
>JBGOUW010000419.1:0-4489 GCA_041477755.1 Binatia bacterium | reverse complement strand
GTTTGCTCGACCGTGATCGTGCGATCGATATACCGCTCCAGCAGTTTCGCCGTACTGACCAGATCGAACTGGTAATTCTGCTCCAGCACGTGCGTGCCGTTGGGATCGGTGAGCGACTCGAACGACACCGTGGTCGGATCGATCTGCGCCGCGACATCGCTGAAGCGGATGGTGCTGTGTCCCTTGTCGAGTGTGAGCCCGCGCTCCTGCTTCACCACTGCGTAGCCGGGGATCTGCCCGGCATAGGGCGCGCGATACTCGCCGCCTTGCGGCGCGGGTCGATAGAGTTCCGGGGGAATAGCCCCGGGCGCGGCAGAGCTGTAGATCGTCAGCGCGGTCGACCCCGGCGGCTCGTCAGCGGCCGCGTGGCCGCACAACGGCACGATCAGCGCGATTGCGAAACGGAGGGTGAACGGAACATGCCTAGCCATGATCGGAGTGTACACGAGGTGTTCACCTAGATCGACTTCAGCTCGGTGGATGCGGCGAGCTGGACTCAACCGCGCGGGGGCAACATCAGACTCTCTCCCGCGCCTCGATCGTGGTTACTGTCTGTATTCGCCGGTGATGATCATGTTGGCTACGTCATAGGCGACGGATTCGACACAGCGGTGCATGAGCGTCTCGGTATCGCCCCCAAACATCCCGAAGCCCGAGCGGCGCTCATCGCTGAACTCACCGAGGACTTTGCCATCGGCGGTCCGGACTCGTCCGCGGACGGCAAACTTCGTGGCGCCGGCCCCGAAGCCGACCCAGTAGCGCAGCGCGCGACTGCCGCCGTCGATCAGGGTTACCTGTCCCTCGACCATCACCTTTCCCATCGCCGGCGCCCCGCGTGGCGACGTGTCCGCATCAACCCCGCCTTCGTGCAAGGCTTGCGCCACCTTTTGCGCCACCTCGAGACCGAACGCGTCGGTAGCCACCTCATAGCTATTGACGCGGACACTACTCATGTCGAACTCGGCTACTTGTGTCTTGAGACCGCTGATCGGGCTCGTCGGTGCGATCTTCTCGACCGACGGCCCACACCCCGCGACGAGCGCCAACATCAACAACGCGGCTACTGGGTACCGTTTGCACATCGTTCCCCTCCTTTTTCCAACCGGCCGCAGCCGGCCGCCGACTCGACCAGCGCACGAGCCAGCGTCACCGCGGCGTGCGGTCGAAGATCTCTTTGCAGCGTATCCTGCGCAATGATTCCGCTTCCGCTTGCGCGCAATGACGCCGTCTGCAGGGTATGCGCCGCGCGCGCGCTCCCACACCACAAAGTTTCCAGGTCGCCGTCCATGATGTACTCGCCATACCAGGGCCACGCGAACGACGAAATCGCGGTTACGGGCAGGCCAACAATCACCGCGCTCTCGTAGATGAAGAGCGTGTTGCGCTCCGCTGCGTTGGACGCGAACGCAAAGTGGCGGGCGGATACGCGTACGACAAGATCTACTGCGTCGCGGCAGACGTCGTCGAGTGACTCACCGGCACTCGGAGCGTGCGCCGCAACCGATCCGAGTGGGCTGAGCAGCGCGCGCACCTCGGCGCTGAGTTCAGTTGGGCCTTCGCCCTGAATCACTGCGATGCGTACCGAGGCCGCGCCCGCGCTCAAGTGCGGCGCGTCACGAACGTGCGGCGCCACGGTTGCCGCGCATCCGTCGAGCAACACAACACCACCCAACGCCGCCCGTAATAGTGCGCGGCGAACTCGCCCCCACTCTCCATCTGGTCTTCCTCTCCGCGTCAATTTTGGCAGCCCCCCTGCATGATCTACAACGATCTATCGATTTCGTCCTCTCGCGCGTCCCGCAACCGGTATCAAGCGGATGCTACGGGGACAACGGATGAGCCATTGCATCAACTGTCCAGTTGACCATCTGGCCAAAATGCCAATCGAGCGCCGTGTAACGGTCCAGTATTAGATCTTTACCCAAATCGATTTCAGTTTCGTGTACGCGGCGAGCGAATGAACGGCCATCTCCTTGCCCCAGCCGCTGTGTTTGAGGCCGCCGAACGGGCTGGCGAAGTCGTAGCAGCCGTAGCGGTTGATGAACACCATGCCGGCGTCGAGCTGATTGGCCACCCGATGCGCGCGCGATAGGTCGCGTGACCACACGCCGGCGGCGAGACCGTACGGAGTGTCGTTGGCCATTCGCACTGCATCGGCTTCTTCGGCGAACGGGATCACCACCAGCACCGGCCCGAAAATCTCATCGCGCGCGATCTGCATCGCGTTGGTGCCGGCGAAGATCGTCGGCCGCACGAAGTAGCCGGCGGCATTGGAGCCGCGCACATCGCGCTCGCCGCCAACAAGCAGCTGCGCGCCTTCGGCCTTGCCGATCGCGATGTAGCGCAGGCATTTCTCCATCTGCTCCTGCGTACACTGCGGGCCTTGCTCGCTGCGCGCATCGAAGGGATCGCCGCACACCACGCGCTCCGCCATCGCCACCAGGCGCTCAACAAAGCGGTCGTAGATGCCAAGCTGGATCAGGAAGCGCGTCGGCTCGGAACACTTCTCGCCCTTCTGCGCGAACATCAACTGGAACGATCGCTCGACCGCGAAGTCGAAATCGGGCACGTCATCGAAAACGATGTTGGGCGACTTGCCGCCGAGCTCGAGCGTAACCGTCTTCAAGTTCGAGTCGGCCGCGTTGTGCACGATGCGGCGACCGACCGCGGTGCTACCGGTGAAGGAGATCTTGTCCACCCGCGGGTGCGCGCTGAGCTGCTCGCCGACCGCGCCGCCGCCGAGCACGAGATTGATCACGCCCGCTGGCACGTCGACCTGTTCGTGAACCAACTCAAGGAACCGAATCAGCGAGTACGACGTCGACGGCGACGGCTTGATGACCACGGTGTTGCCCATCGCCAACGCCGGCGCCAACTTCCATGCCGCTAACAACAGCGGAAAATTCCACGGCACGATCAGGCCGCACACACCGACCGGTACGCGCGCGGTGTAGTTGATGAAGTCACCGTCGACGGGACAACTCTCGCCGTAGAACTTGTCGGTCCAGCCGGCGTAGTAGTCGAACACATCGCCGGTGTCGGGCATGTCGTCATCGTACGCCTCGCGGTATAGCTTACCGTTTTCGAGCGCGATCAGCGTTGCCAATTCGGCGCGATGCGTGCGCGCGACCTCGCCGATGGCGCGCAGCACGCGCGCCCGCTCACGCCGCGCCAGCGCGCCCCACGGACCACTCGCAAACGCCCGCCGCGCCGCCGCCACGCTCGCGTCGACCGCTGCAGCATTCGCGCACTGCAGCGTCCCCAGCACTTCGCCGGTCGTGGGATTGATCGACGCGACGGAACCGCCTTCGCCATCACGCCACACGCCGTCAATGAACACGCGCTTCGGCGCACGCAACCATTCACGTGCCCAGTCGAGTCGTGCGGGTTCCATTCGGGATTCTCTGCGCCTCAGTGTTGGAGCGTCTCAGTGGGGATTTCCGGATTTGCCGAGCGCCGCGAGAGCACGGCAGCGCTCCTCGTTCACCCGAATGCCGCTCACGCAGCGCTCCGCAAACAGCGTCACGCTGTTGCTCAGCATCGCGAACGCATCGAACAGGTTCACCGCGGCGACACCCTCGTAGACGTTGAGGTACAACTCGCCGCGCTCGAACGCGAGCTGCACCGCGCGATCGCAGGCGAGCACTTGAAAGCCGCATTGGAGCATCGTCTCCGGCACGACCGGATTGATCTTCGCCGCGAAGAACGACGAGCCCTCTTGCACGGCCGGCAGCCGCAACTCGCCGAAGCCGCCGTCGGGGCCCGATGACAGCAAGCGCAGATCCTGGGCTATCTTCATCAACCCGTCGGCGAGCAGCGCGAGTTGCGCCGAGACCGCGGCGAGATCGTCGATGTTCTGCGCCGCATCGTAGAGATTCTCGCGCGCCACGAGTCGCTGGCCAGTGATATCGTTCAATGCCGGAAGAACCGCCGCCCGATACCCAGCGGGCGCGCCGTCGCCCGAGCCGATCACCGTGCCGCCGAGATTGACCTGATGCAGCGCCGCGACAGTGCGCGCAAGTTCAGCCGCCCGCCGCGCGAGCAACACGGTGTAGCCACCGAACAGTTCCCCCATCGAGACCGGCAATCCATCTTGTAAGCAGGTGCGCGACAAAGTCATGACCGGTGCAAACTCGCTGGCCTTGGCACGCAGTGCGGCGGCGCACGCATCCAACGCGCGCTGCAATCCCACCCACTGATCGAGCAACGCCAAGCGCGTCGCCGTGTGGCAGACATCGGCGGTCGACTGCGACGCGTTGACATGCTGCTTCGGATGCACCGGGTCGTAAACGCCACGGCGTCCACCCAACGCTTCGTTGGCGAGGTTCGCGATCACTTCGTTCACGTTCATGTTCACAGCGATGCCGCCGCCACCGGCGAGCAGATCGACCGGAAACTGATCGAGATGGCGACCGGCGATGAGCGTATCGCACGCGGCTTCGATGGCGTTGGCGAGGCGCTCGTCGAGCACTCCCGCCGTGCGATTGGC
>JBGOUW010000448.1:0-4222 GCA_041477755.1 Binatia bacterium | reverse complement strand
TTCAGGAATTGGCGGACTTGGTTGCGGAACTGTTCGTACTCAGCGCTGTAGCTCAGATCCATTGGTGCGATCCCTTTCACGCATTGGCTGCGTGAACATTTGTTAATCGAGCGCGCCTCGAACAGCAAGGGGGACTGCCCTCGGGCAAACGGATTTTGCATGACCTGAAACCATCCGCTTACCCGCGTATTGAGGGGTCACTTTGTGCAAGGAGTCCGTAGGGTGGGCACTGCCCACCAAGCATCGACCGGAATCGGACGGGATGGTGGGCGATGCCCACCCTACAGCGTTGGCTACAAAGAACGCTGTCGCCTCGTTGTAGGGGCGCGCGGCGGTGCGCCCCTACACCTACCTCTCCAAGATCGCCCCCTGATCTCGCAATCGCTGCTGCAACGTCGACACATCGAGCCGCTTCAAAGGCACACCCGCCGACAACGCCAACGCGGCGGCGGTGCCGGCGGCTTCGCCGGTGGCCATGCACGACGGGATCTCTTTGGTTGCGTGATGGGTACGGTGATCGACCGAGATGCAACGGCCGGCCGCCATCAGGTTGGTGTACTCCTTGGCCAACAGCGAGCGATACGGAATCCAGTACAGCGCGCCGTACTTGGTCCAATGCCCCGTGAGCGCGATCGCGTCGGGCATGGGCTTGTCCATGTCCTCACGCGTCAGGACGTATTCGCCGATCATGCGGCGGCTTTCAGTGATGCCGAGCTGGGTGGCGATGGCGCACAGGTGTGCGTCTTTGAATTCTGGCACGTCGCGGCGCAATTGATCGACCGCTTCCATCACCTTCTTGCGGCACTCGACCTCGGCGAGCGTGAGATCGCGCGGATCGGTGGCGTCGATCTTGCGGATCACGCGGTCGGTCGCGCCCCACGGGAGCAGGACTTGGTCGGCGCCGATCGTCTTGAAGAACCAGCCGCCGTCGGCGATCGCCGCGTCGATGTTCTTGACGCCGCCCATGCGGAACCACAGCCACGGTAAAACCTTCTCCAACTCGAACGAGACGCCCGCCGAGGCGAAGATGTCGCCGTCGCCGGTGGCGTCGATGACGACGTCGGCTAAAACGGCAAAGCGGCCCGACTTGCTCTGGAAGGTGACACCACGTACGCGCTTGCCGTCGCGCAGGGCATCACACGCCCACGAGTGAAACAGCAGCCGCACCTTGCTCGCCTCGCACAGTTGGTTGAGTGCGAAGCGAAACTCTTCGGGGTCGTACGCGACCGAGTAACGTACGCGATGCGGGCCCGCGCCCCACACCAAACCCCAGCGCCGGCTCTGCTCGACGAGCGACTCGTCGGTCGAACCCCAGGTGTCGCGTGATGGAAAGAATGCGGCTTTGCGCGCGGCGAGCCGGTCCACGACTTCCTGGCACAGTCCGCCGATGACCTGATGGCCGTCGCCGTCGTCGAGCGTGAGCAACAGAATGATGAGGCCGCTAGTGGCGAGTCCGCCGAGCGAGCCGCTGCGTTCGATCAGCATCACGTCGGCGCCAGTGCGCGCCGCCGCAATTGCGGCCGCCGCGCCCGCCGATCCGCCGCCGACCACCAGCACCTGCGTTTCGGCCAGCACCGGCGTGCGGCGCGCGGGTTCGTCGATGAAGTCGATCACGATGATTTCCCCTAAACTCAATCCGAAGGAAGAAACGAAACCGCCGATTCACGCCGATGGACGCGGATCAGAGATTTCTGCAAGGACACGTGCGATTCGCAAACCTCAGCGAGAGACGTTTGGTGATCCAGCCTGGGTTGTGTCCAATTCCGCATCTGCGTGCATCGGCGTCCATCGGCGGTTTCGCTTCTCTTCAGATTGAAGCTAATGACTCGCTAGCCGCATCAACTCTGGCGCCACGCCGCGCTGCGTTCGCGCCCAATCAACCGTCTGCATCAGCTTCAAGTGAAGCGACGCACACGGTCCGACGACCGGGCACGTCGTGCTTTCACGATACGCTGCGTGCGCCACGAAGCCGGCAAAAAGGGCGGCGACGACAGTTACTGCAGCCGATCGAAGTGTCATTGGCTCGCCTCCGAACGCAACGCGGGAATCACCTCGCGCGCGAACAGTTCCTGACTCTTGCTTGCCTTGTCGTGCGGCATGTCGCCGATGCGGCCGCCGCCGATGAATAGACCGAAGCCGAGATCTCTGCGGCATTCCTTCAAGCGATCCAACACCGTGCGTGCGCTGCCGAGTAGCACGTACCCCTCGCGTTCCAACTCTTCGAAGCTGAGGTCCGACACCGGCCGCAGTCCGACCGCGATGAACTTGCGCAGCGACTCTTCCGTCACGTACCCCGGCGGTAGCAGAAAGTGTGGCGGCATCTTGAGGCCGCGGCGGAACAGCCACATCACGTGAGCCTTGGCCTCTTCGCGTGCGCGGGCGTCGCTCTCGGCGACATAGACGGGCAGGGCGAAGCCGATCTGCTCGGGTGGCGCGGTGTAGCCGGCGCGCTCGGCCTCAGCCTTGTACTCTTCGAGCAGCCGCTTGGTTTGCTTGTACGAGGTGAACACCGTGACGAATGGATAGCGATGCTGCACGCCGAAACGGATGGTCTCCGTGCTGCCTTGCGACGGCAACCAAATCGGCGGGTGCGGCTGCTGCAGCGGCCGCGGCCAAATGTTGGCGTAACGCACACGAAAGTGTTTGCCCTCGAACGCGAACGGCCCTTCTTCGGTCCACGCGCGCACGATCAGGTCGTGGGCTTCGTAGAAGCGCTCGCGCGAGTAGGTTGGGTTGACGCCGAGGGAGAGATATTCGCAACCGATGCCGCGGACAAAGCCCGAGATGATGCGACCCCCCGACATCACGTCGAGCATCGCGATCTCTTCGGCGACGCGCAGCGGATGGTCGTGCAGCGCGATGCCGTTGCCTAGGATCGCGATCTTCACCGTGGTCGTACGCCGCACCAGCGCGGCCGCCATCAGGTTCGGCGACGGCATCGTGCCGTAGGCATTCTGATGATGCTCATTGACCCCAATGCCGTCGAACCCGAGCGTTTCCGCGCGCTCCAGTTCGTCGAGATACTCGTTGTAGAGGTGCTGGCCGCGCTTGGGATCGTAGATGCGATTCGGCAGCGTGACCCACGCCGACTTGTGGCGGCGATCGAAGTCCGCCGGTAAATCCGGCCACGGCATGAGATGGAAGTAGAAGAATTGCATGGGGCGCGATCGGCTGATGGCCTATGGCATATGGTCTATCGTTGGAGGAGGAATTCGGTTGCGAGTTCGACAAAGGCAGCGGTCTGCTCGAACGCGACGAGATGGCCGCACTCGGCTACGGTTCGGAGCGTTGCGCCCGGGATCGCGCGCGCGTACGCCTCACCATACGCGGGCGGGAGAAACGTGTCCTGCTCGCCCCAGACGACCAGCGTCGGCGCGGTAACGCGCGCGAGCCTCCGCTCGAGCTTCGGATCGTAGAGATACGGATTCCACGCGAGGCGCGCGAGAGTGGTCGCCTCGCGATAGCCGCGCACCAAGACTTCCGGGCCGTACTCGGTCGGCAGCAACTGCGCGGCGCGCGACTCGTCGTGAAACAAATGGCACAGGGTGTCTTCCACTTGGTTGAGGAAGACGTCGTAGCGGGGCACGCCGTCGACTTTGAGTCCCGCCGCGCCGACCAACACCAAACGCGTGACGCGGGCGGGATACGTCATCGCCAACGCCGCCGCAATCCATCCGCCCAGTGAGCTGCCGAGCACCGCGCAGCGCGGGATCTCGATCGCGTCGAGGAGATCGGCGTAGTGGAGGACGAGATCGTCGATGCCGTCGAGCCAGTCGGGCCGCTCGCTGTCGCCGAACCCAAGATGGTCGGGCGCGAGCACACGGAAGTGCATGGCCAAGCGGTCGAGATACGGAGGCCACAAGTTGGCGGCATATTCCGGATGCAGTACCAGCAGCGGTTCGCCGCGCCCGCCGTGCAGCAAGTGCGTGCGCACGCCGCGAACCGAGACGAACTCCGACCGATGCGCCATCGCGCTGGTGATTACACCCGAGGATTGCAGGCGGCAAGGGAGCGGCGCGTGGGTTGCGATCCAATCTCCGATGTAGGGGCGACGCATGCGTCGCCCGGGGGTGACACGCAGAGACCCGGAACCAGGAGCGCGACGCATGCGTCGCCCCTACAACTATCGAGCCAGAAATTCGCTCACGACTGTCGCAAACTCCGCCGGGCGGTCGAGCATGACGTGGTGATGCGCACCCTCGACTGTGATCACTTCGAGTTG
>JBGOUW010000202.1:0-8301 GCA_041477755.1 Binatia bacterium | reverse complement strand
GCGACAGCGCGACGTCGGAAGCCGGCTCGATCGCCACGAGACGTGGCACGCGCTGCGTGAGGGTGCCAGTCTTGTCGAAGAACACGCGCGCGACATCGGCCGCACGCTCCAACGTCGGCGCGCTGCGCACGATGACACCGCGGCGTGCGGCCGTCATCAGCCCGGTCCACACGGCGACCGGCGTCGCGATGCCGAGCCCGCACGGGCAGGCAACCACGAGGACGGCCAGTCCGACCAACACTCCGGTCTCGATGCCCGCCCGCATGCTCCAAAACAACATCGAGCCGGCGGCCATCGCGATCACGATCGGCACCAATACTGCGGCGACGCGATCGGCAAGCCGCTCGGCTGGCGTGCGTTCGCGACGGGCCGCAACCATCAGCACCGCTACACGCGCGGCCGCGCTCTCCGCTGCACGCGCGGTAACGCGCACGCGAAACAGCCCATCGACACTGCACGTGCCGCTCGCTACCGCGCCGCCCGTCTCCTTCAGGATGGTGCGACTCTCGCCCGTCAACGCGCTCTCATCGACCCCGCCGGCGCCATCGATCACCACGCCGTCAGTCGGAAATGCCTCGCCAGGCGTGACGCGGACGACGTCGCCGGCGCGCAACGCATCGACGGCGACCGCTGCGCTCACGCCCGCGCGAATGCGCGTGGCAACCGCGGGCGTCGGCGCCAGCATCGCATGTACGGCCGCGCCGGCTTCCGCCTTCGCGCGGGCTTCGAGATAGCGGCCGATCGTCACCAACACGAGCAGCATCGCCGCCGTGTCGAAGTACACCGCGCCCCGTCCCGCGAGCGTGTTCGACACCGACAGTGCATACGCTGCCGTAGTGCCGAGAACGATGAGGGCGTCGGTATTGGCGCCGCCCTGGCGAAGTGCGCCGAGCGCGCCGCGCAGGATTGGCCACCCCAGCAACGCCAGCACTGGCGCGGTCATCAGCATCGCCAACACGCGCAGCACCTGAAACAGCGGGCCGTCGCTCGACCCGGCGGCGGTGCCGTACACATACGGCACATAGGTCGGCATGCTCACCATCATCACGTTCAGCGCGAAGAAAATCGCCAGGCCGAGACGCACCAGGATGGCGCTCGCCGCACCGTGCTCGCCGGTGGCGCGCGTGACTTGCCACGCCAGTACACAACCGTAGCAACAGAAACGCGATGGTTCGCCCTCGACGGTGCCCACGACCCAGTGCCGCCCGAGCGGCAAGCCACAATGGACGCAGTCGACGGCAGTCGGCTGTTCACGCGCGGCAGTCGACAGCCGCTCAATGGCGACCGCGTTCATGGTTTCGACCGTCAAGACTGAACTGCTCGACTGTCGACTTACTCCATCAGATTCAGCATCAAGTACGTCACGCCGAAGATGAAGAACGACAGCCATAGCAGCCCGATCCACCACGGCGCAGGATTGCTCTCGTAGATGTGAAAGCGGCCATCTTCGAGCGTTTGGTCGGGCCGCGAGGCCGCGGCGGCGCTGGCCCCGGGTGGCGCGAGAATCGGGCCGGCGCTCAGCGGTTCAACGGAACCCGGTTCGTCAGCCATGATGGGACCCTAGCTCTCCACCGCGTTCGATCTCGCGGTCGAGTTCGAGCATGCGGAACTTCGGTTGCTCGACGTCGCGGAATTTTCCCGTCATCACTGCCCACAGCGTGAGAAACACGATGGGCAGCATGCCGATGAGATACACGCCAACGGCGGCAGCACCGAAGCCCGCGATATCGTCGTTGACGATCGTCATCGCGAACTCGGTCATCTTGTAGGCAAAGCCAAGGCCGGCGATCACCAACACCGCTACCGCAAAGCCGATCGTCACGATCTTTCGGGTAAGCGACTGCTTGCGGGCAAGCGATTGGTCCTTTCGCCCGCCGCGAACCGCTCTGAGCCGTCGCGTCGGCATCACAAACCTCCTTGCAACGCGTCCACGTTGTAGATCGTGGCCGGCACTTGCGTGACCCAGCTGCCGAGCCATTGTACGTAGGCCACCAGCGCCAGCCCGCGCTCGGTGGGTCGCCGCTGCTCGTCGAAGAACCACGGATACGCCGGCATCACCGAGTAGGGGGCCACGCTGCGCGGATCGTAGAAGTGCGCCACGTGCCAGTCGTTCGAGTGCTTGCCCGACTCGCGAATCAGATCGGGACCGACGCGGCGCGTGCCGAACAAGTGCGGCAGGTTCATCATGTTCTGGTATTCGCCGGGCTGCGACACCGGCCCGAAGCGCAGATCTTCCTTCGACACCGGCCGGACGAATTGCGAGTGGCAGTGCCAGCACGCTTCGGCGATGTAGTTGGCCTTACCTATCTCCAGCGCGTGCGCGAAGCTCGTCGGGCTCACCGCACCGAAGTAACGCTTGAACTCGTCTGGATAGTCCTCCGCGAGCTGATGAAACTCTGGTGGGATGGTCTGTGCGATCTCCGCCACCGACGCGATCGGCAACTTGCGCAGCGTGATCACCGGCAGCAGCCCCTGCAAGATGAAGCCGAGCAGGAACGTCAGAACACCGGCGATGAGGAAGCTCGCACCGAATCGTTCCATTCGTTACCTCCTCAATGTGCCGCCGCCGCCACCGCGGCGCGTGTGGCGAGCGTGCTCGGCTGCCGCGCCGTCGCCCACAACGCGTAGAAGAACAATCCTTGGCCGGCAATGATCAGCAAGCCGGCGACCGAGCGCACCCACCAGAACGGCATCGAGGCGACGACCGATTCGCCCCAGTGACTCAGGGCAGCCCAGCTAAAGCCCTGCACCAAGCCGGCCGCCGTAAGGTCGATCACCATCAGCGTGAGCCCGATCAGCGTGAACCAGTAGTGCAGCGTCAGCAACTGCGGCGTTGCCCATGGGCGCCCGACCGCACGCGGCCACAGCTCGATGATCAACCCCATGATCCAGAAACCGAACACACCGAACATCACCATGTGCGCATGCGCGACCACCCAGTCGGTGAAGTGAATGATTTTCTGGAACGTCAGCGTGACCTGGAACGCGCACTGGAAGCAGGTCAGCGCGTACATGACCATGCCGGTGTAGAACCAGCGAATGGCGAGGTTGCCGCGAATCGCGTCGGCGCGGCCATGCAGCGTGCCGAAAAAGTTCACGATGACGGTGATGACGACGATCTCGACCGCGATGGTCGCCACCACCGCACCGTACTGCGCGTACATCGGGATCGGGCTGTACAAGAAGTGATGCACACCTTGCATCGGATAGAAGAACGCCAACCCCCAGAAACCGATCAGCGACAGCGCGTGGCTCCAGATCGGCTTGCGCAGCAGCAACGGCACGAAGAAGTACATCAGGCCCCAACCGATCGGCGTGACGAACAGACCGACCAGATCGTGAATGAACAGCCCGGTGATCGCCGCGCCCGCCGTGCCCGGCACCCAGAACTGCGGCAGGTAGTTGCCCATGAAGTAGACCAGGCCGGTCCACGCGAAGGACGCGAGGAAGTACCACAGGCTGACGTACAGCCCCTGCTCCTGCGTGCGCAGGATTGGCGTCGCCAGGTTCGTCACCAGGAGCACCAAGCCGACAATGATCAGCGGGTCGACGAACACCGGCGTCTCGCCCCATTCGATCCCTTGACCGTAACCCAAGAGTTGTCCGCCAATCGTGAGCGCCATGAAGAGTTGCCACGCGCCGAAAATGACCCAGCCGAGCCGATCCGAAAGAATCGGCTGGCGCGTCAGACGCGGAATCGCGAACAGCATGCCGCCGATGAAGGCGTTGGCGATGAAGCCATACGCCGCCATGTTGGTGTGGACCATGCGGACGCGTCCGGGCGACAGCCACTCGATGCCGCTGAACGGATAGAGGTTGTTGAACTGCATCGCATACGCGAGCCCACCGAGTAGCGAGGTCGCGAAGAACGCCATGCTCGCGATCAAGTGCCAGCGCACCAGATCGAAGTTGACCAACGGACGCCGGTCGACGGTTGCGATCACCGGGACGCCTCCTTTCCAGCTTCCGCAACGGGCGGACGATCGGTGGCGCGCAGCGACAAGATGTAGGACACCAAATTCCACGCGTCGCCGGCGCGGATGTTTTCTTCGTCAGGTTCGGCGAAGATGTCGGCGAATGACGGCATCGCCGTGCCGCCGACGCCGGTCATGAAGGTGCGGTAGACGTCTTGCGGCGTCGGCCCGCTCTTGAGGCGCCCCTTGGTGAAGTCGAACGGCTTCTGCGCGTTGCCCCAGATGTCCGGCAAAAGACTCTTGGCCGACGGCCCGTCGCCGCGCCCGCTCTCGCCATGGCAGGCGGTACATTCGAGCATGGTGTACAGCTCGCGTCCGCGCGCAACCGACTCGGGCGAGCCGAGCGCGGCCGGCGGCGGCGGAACGTAGATCGGCGTGCCAGCGCCGCGCGTCTTCCACTCAGGAAAGAAGCCCTTGATGTACTCGACCACCGCCAACCGCTCGCGTTCGGTCAGCAGCGACCAATCGGGCATCGACGTGCGATAGACCCCGCGGCTAACGATTCTGTACAGGTCCTCGTCGGTCGGCAGTGTCCCGCTCGGGGTCGAACGGAACTTGAAGATGCCCTTGGTAAAATCCCGTGGCTTGACGAGCAACATCGGCGCCGCGGGACTGTTGCCGTCGCCGTTCACACCATGACAACCGACACAGTAGCGCGTGTAGATCGTCGCGCCTTCAGCCTTTAACGTTGCGACTTGATCGTCGGCATGGAGCGGCGGCGCGAACACCATCATCGCAATCCAAGTTAGCGTGATCAGCGGGCCGAGTCCCTTGCGCATCACGTCACCGCGGGGCGATACGGCACGAAGCGAGCCAGCGGCTGCAGCACGCCAAGCGTCAGGCCATAGATAAGATGCGTCAGCGCCGCGATCCAGATCGGCATCAGGTTGAGGACGTACGGTTCGCCGACCAAGCGTGGTTGCAGCCAGGACAGCACAAAGTAGAAATTGACCACCCACATCAGCAGGCCGTACAGGGCGCCGAGCGCGATCTGCTGCAGATAGGAATTAGGGAAGTAACGGCTGATGAAGACCTGAAACACCGCGCCCGCAGCCGCCCCGACCGAGAAGTGCGCGACCGCAACCAGCATGAAGAAGTTGAGGTCCTCGGTGGTCAGCGCCTTGGCGCCGAGGAACACCGTGCCGTAGACGCGCAGGAACAGTAGCGGGTCCTGATTGACCATCAAGGACCCGATGACATGGAAGGCGAAGCTGGTGACGCTGCCCACAATGCCGAGCGTGGTGCCGGCGACCAGATAGAAGGTCAGGTAGAACCCGGTCGGCGGCCAAGTGCGGCCGGTTGGTACCGTGAGCCGTGCTTCCAGCTCGGCGATGGCCCCGCGATGATCCTCGATCTCGCGCAGAATGTCTTCCCGCCCTGCCATGAGTCGCAGCACCGGATCGCAAGCGACATGCCACCGCCGCAACAAGTTCCAGCTATCATTCGCAGGACTTGCGCAGGACCTGCCCGGTCGTTCAATTACTGCGAGTGGGAACGCCGGGCGCACGGCGCTCTCGCGCGCGCGAAACTCCAACTCGGTGTACCGTGCGGCCCACAACTCGGTCGCATCGCTGGCCGAGCGCTTGACGATGGAGAAGGAACTCGCGATCTTCAACCGTCGAGGAGCGTCGATGAGCACCCCCCAGGGCATGACTGATATTGAGTTGGAGGACGTTGCCGGGGCTCGATCGGCGCGGGTTCGCTGGGCGCTCCGTTTACTCGAATCCGGCGGCGCGGCAGTGGCGGCGGACGAGCTGGCGGCAGCGATGGCGAGCGGCGGGCCGTTTGGCCAGCATGAGAATTTCGTCGCGTACCTCGCGTTCTGGAATATACGGATCGGATCGCACCACCTGGCGGAGGCACGGTGCGGCGCCGACGATGTCATTGAAGTCGTCCTTGTCGATCAGCGCTCCCGCCGCTGGCAACTTGATTGCGGCGTGGAGTTCGCGCCGCCGCATCGGCTCACGCGCTTCGAAATCCAACGAAAACTTCCGCCAGGCGTCGTGATCCGACGCGCGACCGCGGCGGATGCCGGCGCCATCGCCAGCGTCGAGCGCGGCAGCCCCATCGTCCGTGATGACGGTGTGCGCGTCACCATCGTTCGCGGCGCGCAGTTCTTCGATCAACTCCGTCTCATGGACGGATCGCGAGTTTTTCTGGCCGAGGACAACGGGATGCCGATCGCCTGCGAGGCGATCGGGGTGAACCGCGCGCGCATCGGCGGTCAGCCGGTCACGCTGCTGTACCGGCATCACACCCGGGTGCTCCCCAGCCATCAGCGGCTCGGGCTCAACGACGCGTTCTCAGCCCGAGTGAACGAATTCGCCCAGACTGAAACCCGGCCGGATAGCGGCTACGTCTACACCGACCCCCACAACGAGGCGGTGCGCGAGTGGCAAGCATCGCCCAGCGGCGCGCACACCTGGCGGATCGCGCGCGCGTGGAGCTATCGGCCGTTCCGCGCGCTCCTGCGCTGCGCAGCGGTGGCCGGAACTACGGCGGGTCGCGCGGCGACGCGAGCTGACGCGGCGCGGATCGTCGCGTTGGTGAACGCCTGCCATGAACGCGAGGAGATGTTTCTTCCATACGACGAGGGGCGGCTCGTGAGCCGGCTCGATCGCCTCCCCAATCAGTACGGATGGACGCAGCTGTGGCTAGAGGGCGACGCGGTCGTCGGCGTGTGGGAGGCGGGCGAGCGTTGCGCCCGCGACGAGAACGGCAAGACGACCGAGTCCGTACGCGCGTACGTCCTCGACTACGGCTTCGATCCGCAACGCGGGCTACGCGACTTCGAGCGCTTGCTGCGCGCGTGGTGTGCCCGCCTGGTCGACCGCGGCGTCACTCATCTGTCTATCTTCAGTTCACCCGCGTCGCCGGGATCGGAGTTGATTCGCGATCTCGCCGAGGCCGTCGTCGAGGTCCAGTTCCAGTGCCGCCTCGGCGAGCCTCCCGATGTGTCCGAGTGCGGGTTCTACGTGGATCACGTCTATTTCTGATCGTTGTGATCGACTCGTACCTAGTCGGGCGGTCGACAAGGCGTCTTCTATCCGCGTCGGGTTTCATCTAGTCAGCCGGCCGTTCACCGAGAATTTCATGGAACCTAAGGAGATATCCATCGGGGTCCATCACCAGGATCTGTCGCTGGCCGGTCAGAATGGCCTCCCTTCGGTACCATACTTCGCGGGGTTGCATCTTGAGCGGATAGTTCGCGTTCGCCAACGCCTGGAGAATTTGATCAAGCGACTCGACTCGAATCTCAAGGTTCATACCGCGACCCAACGGGTACTCGAGTGCGCCGGTTCGCCACGCCCCCGCCCGTATCTCCTCATCGGTTGCGGCGTCGGTTGCCGAAACCTGTTCGAGCATCAACTGACTATTGCCGAGGGACACAAACGCAAACCCAACATCTTGCCGCTGATACTCGATCTTGAACGGCAGCGTCTCGGTGTAAAAGCGCAGGCTCTTTTCGATGTCGAGAACCCCGAGCTCGGGAATGAGGTCGTTGTATTTCATTGAAGAGCGAAAATCCGCAGCGTCGGCAGACCAACGCCGGCTACAGCAAGAATTTTCCGTTGCCCGACGCAACTGGGCGCGATGGATCGTCTTGCCACGCAACGACGTGGACCACGGCGAGGCGACGGCCGAGCTTGAAGATATCAGCGCGCGCGCGGGTGGTGGCTGGGCCGGCGGAGCGCAGGTAGTCGATCGCGAAGTTGATCGGCTTGGGAACCTTGTCGGTACCGCTCTCGTCGATCAGGCGGAGAATCGCCGTCAGCTCGAGGAACGCACCGATGACGCCGCCGTGGATCGCCGGGAGCATGACGTTGCCGACGATCTCCTGGCGGAACGGCAGCACGCATTCGAGCGCGCCGTTAGCACGATCCACCGCGACGCCGAGAAAGCGCGCATAGGGTATGAAATCGAGCACATCGCTCACGACGGTTCTTCCCCTCCCTCGGGCGCGCCGTCGCGCACGAAGCGCTCGAAGGAGCTGCCGGCGAGATTCGCCCCAAGCATGAACGTGCCCAGGCAGCTCGCGAACGGGTCGTCGGGGCCGCGCTCGTAGGCAATGCCGCGAATGAAGGCGACGTTGCGCGTCACCTTGTAACAGTCGACCCGCGCGTACAGATCGAGCCCCGGCGCCGCGGCGCGGAGGTAGTCGACACGCAGGTCCACGGTCGCAATCGCCCGCAGGACGTCGAGCGCGCACGCAACAGCCAGGCCAGAGGCGTGATCGAGGAGCGTGGTGATCGCGCCACCGAAGACGACCTTGCGGACCGGGTCGCCGATGAGCTCCGCCCGATAGGGCAACATGATGACAGCGAAG
>JBGOUW010000235.1:0-7520 GCA_041477755.1 Binatia bacterium | reverse complement strand
AGGGCGACGCCGAGCGCGGCGAGTAGAACGGGCAAGCGGTGCCGAAGCACGTTCAGCGGCGATCCTTCCATCGTACGCTCCGCGCCCGCTCACGCATGTTGTTGTGACCGCCGCTGCACGCGCCAGTCTTCCACCGTGATCGCCCAGCGTTCGTGATCGCGCCAGCGGCCGTTCACCTTGAGATAGCGCGGCGAGAAGCCTTCGCAGCGAAACCCACAACGACGCGCCAACGCGAGCGAGGCGCGATTGCCGGGCTGGATGTTCGCTTCCAGCCGGTGCAGCTTGAGTTTGGTGAAGGCGTAACGCAGCACGAGCGCCAAGCCTTCGGCCATGTAGCCCTGGCGCACGAACGGCGTGCTGCCAACGTATCCCAGATAGGCGCTGTGATAGTGGCCGCGCACGATCTGATTGAAATTGAACACTCCGACGATGGCACCATCCGAGCGCTGGCACGCCAGCAACCCGTAGGTTTCCCCGCGGCGAATGCGGTTCAGATAGTCGGCGAACGCGTCAGGGGTAGTAGCCGGCGCGGCCCACGGATGGTGCAGGCGGCGGCTCCTGCGCATGAGCGCGACGAACTCGTCTCGGTCGCGCGCACTCGGCGGGCGCAGGAACACGCGCTCGCTGCGGGCGACCGCGGCATGCAGCCCGCGAACCCTCACCGCCGCAGGACGCCGGACTCGCTCGGATCGAGGCCGAGCAAGTGCCGGCGCACCCAGTCGAGCGCGACTTGTGAAGTGAGGATCTTCACCCAGTCGCGCGTGCCCCAAAATTGATAGCGCCGCACGAAGGACTGCTCCGCTGTCGCCAGTGCGATGCAGACGGTGCCCACCGGTTTCTCCGCGGTGCCGCCGTCGGGGCCGGCGATGCCGGTGGTCGCAAGTCCTAGGTCCGTGCCGGCGACACGACGAGCGCCGGCCGCCATTTCGGCTGCAACGGCTTCGCTCACGGCGCCGACTCGTTCGAGCGTCGCCGGGTTCACGCCGAGCATGTGTTGCTTCGCGCTGTTGCTGTAGGTGACGAGGTCGCCCACGAAGTACGCCGAGCTGCCGGGCACGTTGGTGATGCGATGGCCGATGAGACCGCCGGTGCAGGACTCCGCCAGCGCGATGGTGAGGCCGCGTTGCTTCAGCATCGTCCCGACGACTTCCTCCATCGACGTGTCGCCTTCGCCGTAGGCGTAGGTGCCAATGCGTTCGCGTAAGCGCGCCGCGAGTACCGGCAAACTCTGCGCGGTCACATCGGGGTGACCGTGGACTGTTAGGCGCACGGAGATTTGCGGAAACGCGGCGCGAAACGCGATGCGGCCTTCGTCCGCTGCAACGCAGCCAGTGATCAGTTCGTCGAGTGCCGACTCGCTGATCCCGAAGGTTTGGAACGTGTGACTGAGATACACATCCTCACCGCCACGCTCCTGCTGCAGCCACGGCAGTACCTGCTCCTCGATCATCGGTTTCATCTCGCGCGGCACGCCTGGCAACACGATCAAATGGCGGCGGCCCCACTCGGTGTCGAGATCGAGGCGAAAGCCGGGCGCGGTGCCGAGCGGGTTGGGGATGATCGTCGCACCCTCGGGAAACATGGCTTGCTTGAGATTGTTCTCCGGCATCACGCGACCCATCGCCGCGAACATCTGGCGGATGCGGTCGGCGACGCTCGTGTCCATCTTGAGCGCGCGCTTGGCAACCTGCGCTAACACCTCGGTGGTAAGATCGTCGGCCGTGGGACCGAGTCCGCCGGTGCCGATGATCACGTCCGCTTGCCGCATCGCCTCGCGCCAGGCCCACGCGATCCGCTCGTGATAGTCCCCGACCACGACCACCGCGACCACGTCGAGCCCGGCCGCGACCAATTTGTCGGCGATGAAGTTGGCGTTGGTGTCAACTGTGCGGCCAGTGGTCAATTCATCGCCCGAGCTGAGAATGACGGCGCGCTCGATCATGACAGCACTCCCAGAAACAGCAGTCCGCGCAGCAGCAGATTGGTGTACAGACCCGAGACGACATCGTCGAGCACGACCCCTGGACCGCCCGGCATGTTCGCATCGATGTACCCAGCTGGGAACGGCTTGATGACATCAAGCGCGCGAAAGATGAAGAACGCGGCGATGGCGACGGGCCACGTCAGCGGCAGCAACAGCGTCGCGGCGACGTAGCCGGCGACTTCGTCGATCACGATCTTGTGGCTGTCGTGCTCTTGTAGGAACGCATCGGCTAGACCCGCCACCCAACACGCGCCAACAACCAAGGCGACAAAAGTCGCGAGCGCCAGCGGCACCGACGCTGTGCACAACCGGTCGAAGACCCAAAACAGCGGCATCGCCGCCAGCGAACCGAACGTTCCCGAGGCGAAGGGGATGTAGCCGATGTAGGCCACCGAGGCGATGAAAAGGACCGTCGTGCGCATGCGTCTGACTCCGTGACGAAGGGCCGCAGCGTAGGCGCGGGCCTGGAGTGAGTCAAGGTGAAGGCTGCTCCTCATCCGCCCGCAGCGATCAGCAAACCGCCGACGGTGATGATGACCGCGCCGATCAGTGGATAGCGGGTGCCGACCTCGCCCAGCACAATGCGCCCGAGCACAACGCCGAACACGATGCTAGTCTGGCGCAGCGACAGCACGTAGGTTGCGGGTGCGTCTTTCAGCGCCCACAGGATCAACAAATACGAAAACGGCCCGACGATCGCGGTGGCGAGAATCGTCCAGCGAGTCCGGCTCCATTCGGCACGCACGCGTGTCGCCGTCGCCCTCCCCATGCGGACGATGAACACCGGAAATTCGCCGGCGAGGATCAACACCAAGAAGACGAACGGATGCATTTGGCCGACGCCCTGTTTGTCGACGATGGTGAAGGCGGCGATGAACACCGCGGTAATGAGCGCGAAGCGCGTGACATCGGCGCGCAGCACGCCCCGCAGCCCGCGCGCCCGCAGCAGTGGCCACTGCACCATCAGGGCACCGACTACTGCGAGCAGCACACCGCTCACGCCCAACACGCTTAGTCGTTGGTGCCCCAGGGTCATCTCCCACAGCAACACCAACGCCGGCGCACTGCGACTGATCGGGTAGGCTACCGACAGATCACCCACTTCGTACGATTTCACCAAGTACAACGCATAGCCGGCGTGCGCGGCCGCCGAGAGCGCGACAAACACCCAGCCGAGCGTCGGGGGTGCCGACCAAAAAGCAATCAGCCCAGGCGAACAAATGATCGCCGTGCACGATCCCTGCGCGAGAAAGAAGGCCGACTTGTCTTGGCTGCCTTTGCCGAACAGGTTCCAGCCCGCGTGCAGGAACGCGGACACCAACACGAGCGCGACGGCGAGCGGAGTCATAGAACCGCGGCACCGTGGCTGGTGGCGGCGCCGGAGTCAAACTATGCGCCGCTCACCCAGCTACTTGGGAAGGCGGGCTTTCGATCCCTCCGAGTAGAACCGAAGGCTTCGGATCGAGAGAACTGGAAGCGAGGTATTGGGGGTCCGAAACGACGATGGGGCGAGGAGTCGCCTCCTCACCCCATCGAGCAAAATCGAACGCGGTACGGCTTTAGGCCGGGCGTTTGAAGAGGCTCTGCATCTTCATTGCGAGCCCCATGTCGCCAGCGATCTTCAGCTTGCCGCTCATGAAAGCCATCTGGCCGTTGAGCTTGCCACTGATCATGTCGACGTAATCTTGTGCTGCCATCGTCATGGTCATGTTCGGCGCCGCATGGGCCCCGTCGCCCACGGTGCACGCGCCGTCCTTGATCACTACGTGATAATTGCCAGCCCCGTCGCCACTCAGGTTGAACTGAATGACGGAGTTCATCCCCTTCGCCGAATCGGCATTGAAGTTTGCCGGCATCGCGCTGAAGATCGCCTTCACATCATCTGCTACTGCCATTGTTTACTCTCCTCCTTTCAAGGATGTGGGGCCTGGTAGGGCCCGTTTCTCAGCTATACTCTTGCCCTCCGCACTCACCCTCACCCTCTCCCGTCGCCGCGGATTTCTATGCGACGCGCATGCGGATGTCAATCAACCGATCGACCGGAAGACGAGTTTATCCGGGCCAAGCTCGGCGCGCGCCGTGGGGGGTGCCCATTCCATCGGGCCGCGTGGTTTGCTACCTGTGGCGATACGGTGTAACGGCGCGCGCGGTGGCTAACGCGCAGGGGAGGTACTTGATGGTGCGACGGTGGATGGGGGCCTGGGTTGCTCTGGGGATTGTGGCGGCCGGATGCGGCGGCACCATTGTCGGGGTGCCGACCGTGACGCCGACAGTGACGGCGACGCAGACGCGCACGCGGCGGCCGACCAACACGCCGACGCCGACCACGACACCGTCGCCACCGCTCGGGGCCGGGGCCAACGTCACCTTCTTCGGCCTCGCCGCCTCGGATGATATGCCGCTACACCCGATCGGGACCGATGGCGCAGGGCGCCCGATCTACGAACGTCGCTTTGGCCAAGGCTTCTCGCTGGTCGTCGAAGGTCGCCCCGGCATCAGTCACAGCCCGGTGGGGTTATCCGCGTTCAACTACAGCCCCGACGATCCGGCCGTGCGCCCCGATCTGCAGATGCTGGTGTCGCGACCGCTGGGCGACGGCAGCAACACGGTCTGTGACAATTCCCTGCACATGTTCGGTGGAGTTCCGTCCGTCGATCCGGCGAACTATGCCTTGACGCAACATATCTCCGACGCGATCAACGATCTCGGCTGCCGATTCAACGACGGCACCGGCAATCCCGGCGGCCGCGGCTCCGATGACGCCTGTACGCTCTTCCCGGACGGCGAGTTCCGCTTCGTCGACCCCAACTCGACGGCGCAGTTCTGCGCCCGCATCGCATCGCCCTTCGGGTTCGCCGAAGGCGACACCATCGTGACCGTGCGACTGACTGATCAAAACGGCGAGGTCGGCGCCGGGCGCCAGATCGTCGTGCGCGTCAATCCGAACGCCGGCGTTCCGACCACAACCGGGATGCCGCAACCCTCGCCGACGCCGACCCGCACTCCCACCCCGGTGCCACCACCGGGCGGACCGGGCGAGATCTCCTATTTCGGGATCGCCCAGGCCGACGCGATGCCGCTGCACTCGGTCGACACCGACACCGAGGGGCGCCCGGTGTTCGAGCGGCGCATCGGACGGGGCTTCATCCTCTTCATCGAAGGGAAGCCGTTGGCCGGCCACCGTAACATCGGCAACTCCGCCTTCAACTACGACCCCATTGATCCGATCGTGCGGCCCGATCTGCAAGTGATCGTGTCACACCCCCTCGGCGATGGCAGTCCGACTGTGTGTGACAATGGCGATCCAATCTTCGGCGGCGTGCCCGCGGTCGATCCGCCGAACTTTGCCGAGCGCCAGGCAACCTCCGATGCGATCAACGATCTCGGCTGTCGCTTCGACGATGGCACCGGCAATCCGAGTGGGCGCGCGCAGGCGGATGCGTGTACGTTGTTCATGGACGGCACCTTCCACTTCGTCGACAACACGTCGACGGTGCAGTTCTGCGCCGTGATCTCTGGCGCCTACGGGTTCCCGCGCGGCGAGACGATCGTGAGTGCCCGCATCCGCGAAGGCGCGGTGCGCCAGATCGTGATCCGCATCACCGGCTGAGCCGCGACCCGTCCCCGTCGTTTCGACAGACGTCGCGCCGCAGTTGCCCTGGCGGTGTGCGCCCGTCACCATGCGACCGATGGGGGGAGGTACAGTGATGGCTACACTGCTCGGCCAGTACGACGCACTCGCGCGTTACAACCAATGGATGAACGGCAAGCTTTACGCCCTCTGTGCAACGCTCCCTGACGAGGAGCGCAAGCGCAATCTGGGGGCCTTCTTCGGCTCGATTCATGGCACATTGAATCACTTGCTGCTCACCGACCGCGCCTGGCTTGGACGCTTCACCCGTGATCCGACGGTCGCCACCTCACTCGATCACTGCGGCCAGCCAATCCCGTACACCGGCAAACTGGATCAGGTCCTCTACGACGATTTTGCGTTGCTGCGGCAGGAGCGTGCAAAAACCGATACCGCGATCGAGGCATGGCTGGGCAGCCTCAGCGACGTCGCTCTCGCCGCACCGCTCTCGTACCGTACGAGTGCGGGTGTCCCGTGCAAGCACCCGCTGTGGTGGGCGGTCACGCACTTCTTCAACCATCAGACGCACCATCGCGGGCAGCTGACGACGCTGCTATTCCAACTTGGTCACGATCCTGGGGTCACCGATTTCCCGGTATTCCTGCGCACCGCCGGCGCGTAGTCAGCGTGGCCGGAGCAGCTCCGGCACGCGCGCCAGACGCTCGGCAGCGGCGCGCAGCGTGTCTTCACGCTTGCAGAAGGCGAAGCGGATCAGACGCCGTCCACGCTCCTCATCACGATAGAAGCTGGACCCCGGCACCGCGGCCACGCCGACGTCGCGGACCAACCATTCGCAGAACGTCGTGTCGCTCATCATTCTGTTGCCGCCGATACCGCCGAAGCCGCCGATGTCGGCAAGGATGTAGTAGGCGCCCTCGGGAACGTGAATGCGAAAGCCGGCCGCGGTGAGCGCCTCGCCCAACACCGTGCGGCGCGTCGCGTAGTGTGCCGCGAGGTCGCGGTAGTAGCCGGCGGGAAAGCCGAGTGCTCGCACGCCTGCCCATTGCAGCGGATGCGGCGCGCCGACGGTGAGGAAGTCGTGCATCTTGCGAATCGCCGTGGTCAGCGCGGGTGGGGCGATCGCATAGGCGAGACGCCAGCCCGTCACCGAATAGGTCTTCGATAGCCCGCTGATCGTGATCGTGCGTTCGCGCATGTCGGGGAGGCTTGCGAGCGAGACGTGTTCGCGGCTGTCGTAGGTGATGTACTCGTAGATCTCGTCGGTGATGGCCAGGCAATCGAACTCGCGACAAACGGCGGCGATCGTTTCCAGCTCAGCACGGCTAAACACGTGGCCACTTGGATTGTGCGGCGTGTTGACGATGATGGCCTTGGTGCGCGGCCCGCACGCGGCACGCAGCTCGGCCGGGTCGAAAGTGAAGTGCGGCGGTCGCAGCGTGACGTAGCGCGGCGTCGCACCACTCATGGTCGCGTCGGGGCCATAGTTCTCGTAGAACGGCTCGAAGATCACGATCTCGTCGCCGGGATTCACGACCGCCAACAGCGTCGCGATCATCGCTTCCGTAGAGCCGCAGGTCACGGTGACTTCGGTTTCGGGATCGCACGGCACCCGGTTGTAGCGCGTCATCTTTGCGGCGATCGCTGCGCGAAACTCGCGCACGCC
Organism: Binatia bacterium; assembly: GCA_041477755.1. Lineage (GTDB taxonomy): Bacteria > Desulfobacterota > Binatia > HRBIN30 > JACQVA1 > JACOST01. The sequence continues at coordinate 281 of JBGOUW010000235.1, read as the reverse complement.
CCAGGTCACTGCGTACTGATTGAAATCGGCGTCGATGGCGCGCTTGGCCGCGTCCTTCAGCTCCATGGGCGCCGGAAAATCCGGGAAGCCCTGAGCCAGGTTGATGCCGCCGTGCTGCTCGCACAGCCGCGTCATGCCGCGGATGACGGATTCGGTGAACTGTTCCGACTTGGGCGAGACCGATCGCATGATCAGATACCGGGCGGTCGCGCCGGCAGCGGACACGACTCGCCCTCGGTGATGTCGGATGTGAGTGAAAATTTCTGTGACACCGACATCGT
>JBGOUW010000230.1:0-7648 GCA_041477755.1 Binatia bacterium | reverse complement strand
CGCGATCAGCACGTGCTGGAACGCAGTGCGTAAGCGCACCGCATCGACGCCCTCTTGGTTCGCGATCAGCGCGAGATGCTCGACCTGGGTTGCGCTGGTGAATAGGGCGATGTCGACGCAACCGGCAGCGAGTTCGGCTACGGCGGTGCGCAGGGGCTCCGTGTCCTCCGGCAATGCCCAGCGGTAGACGGGCACGGTGGTGACGGTCGCGCCGCGCTGGCGCAGGCCGTCGCACAATTCGGGATTGGGCGCTCCGTATTCTTGCACTGCGACCCGCAGGCCGCGCACCGGCAAGTCGCGGTCGAGCGTGGCGAGGATCTCACGCCACGTGTTGGGCTCAGGAATAGTCACCGCGGGTGTCAGGCCGAACTCGCGCAAGACCGCGACGGGCTTGGGTCCGCGCGCGACCAACTTTGCGCGGCGGAGCAAGGCGGCGAAACGGTCGCGCGCACAGCGCGGTTCGATCGCCGCGGCGAGCGTGCGGGTGCCGACACCGGTGAGGAGAATGACTACGTCGATGGCGGCCTGTTCGAGTTGTGCGAGAAAGTCGAACGCCGGCTGGTTCTCGTCGAGCGGAACTTCACGCAGGGCCGGGGCGATCAGCGGCGTGCCGCCGTGGCGCCGGATCAGTTCGGCGATCTCGGTGGCGCGCCGGCTTTCGAGTGCGAGGACGACCAGCCCGGTGAGCGCAGGGGCGGGCATCAAACCGCTCAGTCGTTTAGGAGCTCGCGTAGCGCGTGCCGCCGGCGAGTGCGTCGCGTTTGGCCGCGCAACTCCTACAGTCGGGCTGCTCGCAGACGAACACGGCCGGATCGGCCTCGAGGGCGCCGGTGGCGAGGTTCACCAAGTAGCGTACCGGAATCTTCCGCGCAGTACCGTTGGCGAGCGGCACCGACAGCACCTTGGCAGGATCGAGGCGGGCTTCGAGGCGATCGAACGCGGTGCTGCAACCGGGGACGTTCTCCAGCACCACGCGCTCTTCGTAGCCGGCAGCGTTGAGACGGATGGCGGAGCGGCGCGAGAGATACGGCACCTGCAACCGCTCTTCCGCGAGATGAATCGCGGTGACCGTGCGCAACGTGGTGCCGAGCAGCAGCAATTGACCTTGCGCGATGTTGAGCTTCTTCATCGGCCCGAGCACGTTGTTGTCGCGTTGCGTCGAGAGCAGATCACGCGCGTTGCGGCCATAGGCCGCGAAGGAGTGGGTCGGATGACTGCTGCGCAGCACTCCGGGCACGCGGCGGAACGCCTCGGCAATCGCGCCGATCTCACGACTGACGGGCAGATCGGGATGAAACGCCACCGTGCGGCCGGGGCGTAGGCCGATCAGCGTCTCGGCGAAGGTGAACGCCGGCACCAGAATGGTCCCGTCACCGACCGCTTCGATCAGGGCGTTGCAGACCGTCGGTGCGCTGCCTTCGACTTCGCCAAGGGCGGACAGCGACGCATGCACGACGATCTGGTTGCCGCGCACGTTGAGCCGCTCGAACAGTTTTCTCACATCATCTCGATTCATCGCTCGATACCATAGTGACCAACGAGACTAGTATCGGTTTCTCCGCGAGCGCACCAGCCCGGCCTCAAGCGGCCTGCAGATGGCGGCGGATCGTGGCGAGTAGCGTCAGCTTGGCGCGCGCCTGCACGGGTGTCAGGGAGCGGAGGCCGCACGACGGTTGGAGATAGATCACATCAGGCGCGTAGCGCCTTAGCAGGCGATCGAGTCGACCAGCGAGATCGACCGGATCTTCGAGCGTGGAATTGCAGCCGTCGACCACGCCGAGCGCGAGCGTCTTGCCGGAACCGGTGCTGGCGATCGTGCCCCACACCGCGGTGCTGCTGATGAGATCAACGGCGACGATGTCGGCGGGAATCGAGTTGAGTTGCGGGTAGACCGGATCGACGTCGGCGCCATAGGTCGCGATGGCAATCTCGGCGTTGCCGCGCGCGGCGTACAGCGGCTCGAACAGGTTGCGCAGCAGGCGGATGTCGTGCAGGCCATCGTAACAAATCGCCGGCTCTTCGATCTGAATCACGGTCGCCCCGGTGGCGGCGAGCGCCGCGACTTCTTGCGCCAGAATCGCGCTGAGATCGACCGCCAAGTCTTGATAGTGAGCGTAAGCGTTGGGCTCGATCCGCGACAGGCGCGCCAGGGTGTACGGGCCGGTGAAAACTGGTTTGACTGGTACCGTCACAGCGCCGTGTGCCTGGTGGAAATTGGCGACCAGATCTGACCTGCCGCGCGTTACGGGTCCGGTCACGATCGGTTCTCGGAAGGTTCGCGTTGAATTGAAGAAGGTCCGTCGGCTGCCCAGTCGAACGCCACCGAGCGACGCCATAAAGTGCGAGATCGGATCTCGCCAGTTGACTTGGCCGTCGGTGACCAAGTCGAGTCCAGCCGCGGCTTGTTCCGCGGCCACCGCAGCGATGCTGGGGCCGCCGTCGATGGGATAGCTGCTGTGATTTGCGATCCAGACCCTCATGATCACGCGGAGCATATCGGGGCGGTTTGTGCGCAGCAACTGCGGCGCGGTTGCGCCAACGGGGTGATTTGAGCGCACCACGTAACAGTCAGGTTGAGCCGAAGGCGAAAGATCTCTCCGATCACGCGACTTGGGAGAGATCCCTACGACAAGCTGAGGGCAGGCTCTTCACTTCATTCAGAATGACAGAGGTCTGATGACGTTGAGAATGAAGCTGCGCCGGTGCGACGTCGCTTGTTCGGGTTCAAGGCGAGTGGTACACGAGCCGCAGTGAGCGTCACACTGCTGATGGGGGAACGGCGGGCGAAGGCCAGCGGTTCGACGGGAGGAATCACATGACGGGCACACTGCTTCGGGTCAACCTCAGCACGGGCAAGATCAGCAAGGAGCCGATTGCCGAAGGGCTGTGGCGGCAATTCATCGGTGGTCGCGGCCTCGGCACCAAACTGCTGATGGACAACATGGACCCGCGCACGGATGCGTTGAGTCCGAACAATCCACTGATCTTTGCGTGCGGCCCACTGACCGGCACGTTCGCTCCCACCGGCGGACGGTACATGGTGATCACTAAGTCGCCGCTGACTGATGGCGTTGCCTGCTCCAACTCCGGCGGCTACTGGGGGCCGGCGCTGCGCTACTCGGGCTACGACTTTCTGATGGTCGAAGATGCGGCGAAGGAACCGGTGTATCTGTGGATCCACGACGATACGGTTGAGATTCGCAGCGCCAAGCACGTGTGGGGCAAGTTGGTTGCGGACACGGAAGACATTTTGCGCCAAGACACGCACCCGGATGCGCGCGTCGCGTTGATCGGACCGGCGGGCGAGAACCTCTCGCGCGTCGCCTGCGTGATGAACGACAAGGGCCGCGCGGCGGGGCGGTCTGGTGTCGGTGCGGTGATGGGCTCGAAGAATCTCAAAGCCGTGGTCGCGTATGGAACCAAAGGCTTGCGTATCGCCAAGCCGCGCGAGTTCGCGGCGGTTACGCGCAAGGTCATCGCGGACGTAGCGAACTCCCCGGTGAGTTCCGGGCTAAGCATGCTCGGTACGGCGGGGACGGTCGGCTACATGAACATGGTCGGCATGCTGCCGACCAACAATTTTCAATCCGGCATCTTTCATGGTGCCGACAAGGTGAACGGCGAGCGCGTGAAGAACGATTTCATGACCCGCACCCGCGGCTGTCACAGCTGCACCATCAGTTGCGGCCGCGTTACCAAGATCACCGGCCACGGTACGCTCGACGGTCACGGCGAAGGACCCGAGTACGAGACCATCTTCGGCCTCGGCACCACCTGTGGCGTCGACAATCTCGCCGCCATCATCAAGGCGAACTATCTGTGCAACGAGCTGGGCATGGATACGATCGAAGCCGGCTGCGCGATCGCCACCGCGATGGAGTTGGCGGAGAAGGGCTACCTGCCGGCGAAGGACGTTGGCTTCGCCTTGAAGTTCGGCGACGCCGAGGCGCTGATCAATTTGATGGACGCGATGGCCTATCGGAAAGGGTTCGGCGACGCGCTTGCGGAAGGCGGCTACCGGGTCGCCGAGCGCTATGGTCATCCGGAATTGTTCATCGGTTCGAAGAAGCAGGCCTTCGCGGCCTACGATCCGCGCGGCTCGGTTGGCATGGGACTCGGCTATGCGACGTCGAACCGCGGCGCGTGTCACTTGCGCGGCTATGCGGTGTCACTCGAACACTTTGGCAATCCAGTGAAGCTCGATCCGTTCACTCCCAACGAGAAGGCGATGTGGATGACGATCCTGCAAAACGGTACGTCGTTCGTCGACGCCAGCGGTGTGTGCTTGTTCTCAACGATGGCGATGACACCGGAGGGGCTGCCCAGCATGGTGAGCGAGGCGACCGGCTTTGACATCAGCCCCGACGAAGCGCAACTGATCGGCGATCGCATTTGGAACTTGGAGCGGCTGTTCAACAATCAAGCGGGGATGACCAAGAAGGACGACAGCCTACCGCCGCGGATGCTGAACGATCCGCTGACCGAAGGGCCATCGGCTGGGCATGTCGTGCCACTGGAGCAGATGCTGACGGAGTACTACGCGCAACGCGGGTGGGACGCCGAAGGTCGGCCGACGAAGGAGAAGCTGGCGCAACTCGGATTGGTGTGAGTGAGGCCAGGGCGCATGTCGCAGATAGCCGAGAGCACACCTATGGCAGATAGAAAATGCGATCAGCGACCAGCGATCGGTACGCCATGGATCTGATCTGGCTGTCGCAACCGCGGGCGATTGGTCGCGGTCTCGTCACCGCGTTCTTCGCCGTCGTCTTCCTTCAGTCCGCGCTCGACAAGCTGGTCGATCGCGAAGGCAACCTCGGATTCTTCAGCGATCACTTCAAGAACAGCGCGGTGGCGGGTTTGGTGCCGTTGATGTTCTGGACATTGACGCTGCTGGAAGCGACCGCCGGCGGTCTGTGCGCGCTGGGAATCCTCCTTCTCGACTTCACGCACGAGGGGCCGAGCGTATCCTCCTGTGGCGTGATCGCCGCGAGCGTCGCACTGCTGAGCCTGCTGTTGGGGCAGCGATTGGCGAAGGATTACGCCGGTGCCGCAGTTGTTGCGGCGTATTTCGCGGTGGCGTTGATCGGCGTCGCGTTGTTCTGAGCGCGAGGTGTCCACCGCACGATTCTCAACTTTGCGCGCCAGCTCTGAGATCGTCGTCTGCGGTCCCAGAGCTGCCATCTTCGCAAGGCGCTGCTGCGACTTACCGCGCCTTCAGCGGCTTGTTCGTCGCTTGTGGATTCAGAACCAAGTGCTGAGCCAACTCCAGAACGGCCTGCTCGATACACGCTCGCAGGGCCGCGTCGCTGCCCTCCTTCGTCGAGTGTGACACGTTGAGGTCGACGTCCTCGTCGCGGAACCACTTGAACCACTTGCCCAGGAATTTGCCGATCCCTGTCGTCTCGAAGCCCTTGATCTGAATCGCTTTGCTCACGCGCACGGAATCGACAACTTCGCGTGTCTTCACATCGATGATCCGAACATCGATGCCAATGCCATCGGCGCTTTGATTCGACGTAGTCTCCATGCCGCCGATCTTGCCGCCGATCTTGTCGGCGCTCGCTCCCACGTTGGCCTCCGACACTTCCCCCTTCAGGATGTAGTCGTACGGCGCGGGCTGCGCGCGGCCGCCGTGCTTGCTGGGCGCTGCCGGCGCGCCGTCAGGTTCCACTACCGTGAAGGCCCCCGAATCGAACAACGCCGTGGTCATCACCTTGGTGGCCGCTTGAGTCGATACCATCTGCGTCGCCACACTTTCGAACTCGCCGATGAACACGCGCTTCTTGGCGCCGGTGTAGCGCGGCAGTGATCGCAGGGCTTCGCTGGTGGCGGACGCCTCTGCCACCGGCGCCTGCGGCTTCTGCGGAGCACAGGCCCACAGCCCGCCCACGAGCACGGCCAACACGAACCCGACCGAACCTCTTCCGAACCGGTCCTTTTCGATCTTCATGTCGTCCTCCTTTTGAGACAAGATCGCCGAACTTCGCTGCTACACGCAGCAAGCCTCCCTTGATCGCGCCCGCCCGATCGGGGCTACGTCTGGCCTTGTGCAGACGAATAGGCGCCGGACATCCAAACCGCTTCTGATCGGGAGTAGAACAAGGGCCGTGCCAGCCACCGCGCTGCCGCCGCAACGATCGCTAGTAGGAGAGTGATGCTGCGCCTCCTGCTACCTGACAGTGGCAGGTGCCACCGGAAGTTGGCAGGTGGTACCGGAAGCTACCAGTTCATCCGGAAGATTTAGGGCCCGAGTCGGAATGGGATGCGGGAGGGGGCGCTGCGCGGCTTGCACCGCGAAGCCTTGGACCGTCGATTTTCGACCGTGAACTATTTCAGCTAACCACCCAGGTATCGCCGCGGCCGAAGAGTTCGTCGAGATCGCCGGGGCCGAGCTGGGCCTTCGCTTGCTCGACCTGATGTACCAATGCTTCGTCGTAGGTCGAGCGACTGACGGCGCGAAAGACGCCGATCGGGGTTGGAAACTTCGGGGGCTGCATGGTGCTGAGCAGGAACGCGAGCACAGGATCCGACTCGTCGTGTACGATGAGGTCCGCCTCGGTCGCGTCCTTGCCGAGGTGAGCGACTTCGAGCGAATGGCCACGCATGCGAATACCTTTGTCGCGATCCTTGCCGAAGCGGAGCGGCTGGCCGTGTTCAAGCAGAAGTTGGGTCTCCGCCTTGGTGTCCTTTTCGGTCAGGTCCGCGAAGGCGCCGTCGTTGAAGATGTTGCAGTTCTGAAGAATCTCGACGAACGCGGTGCCCTTGTGCTCGAAGGCGCGCCGCACGATCTGTTGCAGGTGCTTGGCCTCGACGTCGATGGTACGCGCGACAAAGGTGCCTTCGGCGCCCAGGGCGACGGAAATCGGATGAAAGGGATGATCGAGTGAGCCCATCGGCGTGGACTTGGTGATCTTGCCTTCCTCCGAGGTCGGCGAGTACTGGCCCTTGGTCAGGCCGTAGATGCGGTTGTTGAACAGCAGGATGTTGAGGTCCAGGTTGCGGCGCAGCGCGTGGATGAGATGATTGCCGCCGATGCTGAGCGCGTCACCGTCGCCGGTCACCACCCACACCGACAATTCGGGTCGGGTAGCTTTGAGTCCCGTGGCGATTGCCGGCGCGCGCCCGTGGATGGTGTGAAAGCCGTACGTGTTGACGTAATACGGAAAGCGGCTGGAACAGCCGATGCCGGACAGAAACACAAAGTTTTCACGCGGCACACCCAGTTCGGGCAGGACCTTCTGGACTTGGGCGAGAATGGCGTAGTCGCCGCAACCGGGACACCAGCGAACGTCCTGATCGCTGACGAAGTCTTTCCGGGTGAGTTTGGTCGCGGGTGCATTCGGCATCTTAGGCCTCCAGCAGCCGCTGAATGCGGCCGACGATCTCGTGTACTTTGAATGGTTGACCCTGAATCTTGTTGAGGCCGATCGCATCGACGAGGTACTCGGCGCGGATCACCTTCAGCAGTTGGCCAAGGTTGATCTCCGGGATCAGCACGCGTTCGAAGCGGTGGATGATGTCGCCCAAGTCCGGCGGCAGCGGGTTGAGGTGGCGCAGGTGGACGTGTGAGACCGCGTGCCCGGCTGCCTGCAGCTCTTTGGTTGCGGCGGCAATCGATCCGAAAGTGCTGCCCCAGCCAACGACGAGG
>JBGOUW010000538.1:0-3389 GCA_041477755.1 Binatia bacterium | reverse complement strand
GGGAACAATGACGGACGCGCGACTGTTATCTAGGCGTCGTGTGATTCGCAAGCCGCGTATGCCGAAGCGAAGCGTTGTCCTCGCGCTGTGTGCGTTCAGCGTCGGTCTCATCGTCAACCTATTCGTTGCGCGCGGGGCAGCCGCGGCCGTGGGCAAAGTGACGCTGAGCCTCGAGGCCAGCGGGTCCATTGCGCCGCGCGGCGGCCTGCTGCCGGTCGATGTCATCGCCGAAATCGAGCGCGGCTGGCACATCAACGCGCACCAACCGACCGAATCCTTTCTCGTTGCAACCGAAGCGTCGTTGGTGCTCCCGCCCAGCATTACCGCCGAGCCGCTGCAGTATCCCAAGCCCGATCGGAAGGCGTTCACATTCGCGCAAGGCAAGGATCTGCTGGTCTACGAAGGCAAGCTCGGCATCGGCACCGGGTTGCACATCCCCGCCGAGTTTCCCGGCTCACGCATTCGGGTTGAGGCGACCCTACGGTACCAAGCGTGCAACGACACGGTGTGTCTGCCACCCACGACCGTGACCGCGGAGTTGCTGCTGCCGGTCAGCGCCGAAGTCATCGCAAACCCGGGCGCCGGTGCTGCGCGGCCGACCGCCGCGACTGGCGGTTGGTCCGTCGAGCAGTGGCTCGCGAAACGTGGCCTCGCCTTCACCCTGCTCGCGGTGACGCTGCTGGGGATCGGACTCAACCTGACCCCGTGCGTGTATCCGTTGATCTCCGTGACCGTGGCGTACTTCGGCACTCACGCACAGGGGCGCAGCGGGCGCAAACTGGCATTGGCGTGCATCTACGTGCTCGGCATTGCACTGTCGTTCTCGGCGCTGGGTGTGGCCGCCGCGCTGTCGGGCGGGCTCTTCGGCGCGGCGCTGCAAAAGCCGGCGGTGATGGTGTTCATCGCGGGCGTGATGGTGGCGCTCGCACTGAGTTCGTTCGGACTCTATCAATTGCAGCCGCCAGCCGCGCTGATGCAATGGGCTGGCGGCAGCACGCAAGGTGCGGCTGGTGCCGCGTTCATGGGCGTGACGATGGGCATCGTTGCGGCGCCGTGCGTCGGTCCGCTGGTGCTGGCGCTGTTGGTCGCAGTCGGCGCGCGGCAAGATCCGCTGCTCGGCTTCGCGCTGTTCTTCGCCCTCGCCTGCGGCATGGGGTTGCCATACATCGTCCTGGCAATGGCGGCCAGCTCGCTCACGCAATTGCCGCGTTCGGGCGAATGGCTCGTGTGGATCGAACGATTGTTCGGCTGCATCCTCTTGGGCATGGCAGCCTACTTCATCGCGCCGCTGCTGCCGCGGCCTGTACGCGACCTGCTATTGCCGGCAGTGATTGCGGTCGCCGGAATCTACCTTGGCTTCCTCGACTCATCAGGGCGCAGCTTGCGTGCGTTCCGTCCGCTCAAGCATGCGGTGGGCGTGGGGGCGATCGGGTTGGCGCTGTGGTTCGGGTGGCCGCAACCGGTCGAGCGTGCCATTGAGTGGCGCGAGCTGACCCCGACCACCGTCGATGCCGCGCGCAGTGCCGGCCGGCCTGCGGTCATCGACTTCGGTGCCGACTGGTGCATCCCGTGCGTCGAGATGTTGCACACGACCTTCATCGATCCGAAGGTTGTGCGCGCCGCGGCTCGCTTCGAGATGGTCAAGGCCGACATCACCGAGGAGACCGAGCCCGCCACCAAACTGCTCGAACAGTTTCAAGTGCGCGGCGTGCCCACCGTGTTGGTGTTCGATGCCAGCGGCAAAGAAGTCGGACGCATGGTCGGCTACACCAGCGCCGACGAACTACTGGAAGCGATGGCGAAGGCCGGCTAATCCGCCAGCCCTTCGGCTGCTTCTCGTTCGCTTGTGCCAGCGGGCCCATCCGGCTAGACTCCGCCGCAACGTGAACCAGAACGCTCCGGCCTGAAGGCCCTCCGCGCGTCAGTAAAGGAACCTGTGAATTTCCATTCGCTGCACCTGCCTGCGCCGGTCCTGCAAGGGATCGACGCCGTCGGCTTTACCACCTGCACTCCGATTCAGGAGAAAACCCTGCCCCTCGCGCTCGCCGGCAAAGATGTCGCCGGCCAGGCGCAGACCGGCACGGGTAAGACCGCCGCGTTCCTGATCACCATCTTCACGCGACTGCTCAAGCGTCGTCGCCATCGCGGTGAGGGATCGCACGACGAGGGAGCGCACGACGAGCAGAACCCCGGCAACGCCCCGCGCGCGCTCATCATCGCGCCGACCCGCGAACTGGTTGTGCAGATCCTCCACGACGCGGAAGGGCTCGGCGCCTTCACGGGGCTGAGCATGCACGCGGTCTACGGCGGTATCGACTACCAGAAGCAGCGCGAGATCCTCCGCGATGGCTGCGACATCTTGGTCGGCACGCCCGGCCGCTTGATCGACTACTTCAAGCAGCACGTCTACACGCTTCGCCACGTCGAGGTGCTGGTGATCGACGAAGCCGATCGCATGTTCGACATGGGCTTCATCGCCGATCTGCGTTACATGCTGCGCCGCCTACCGCCGTACAACAAGCGCCAATCCATGCTCTTCTCGGCGACGCTGAGCTTCGACGTCATGGAGCTCGCCTACGAGCACATGAACGATCCGGTGAAGATCTCGATCTCGCCCGAGCAGCTCACTGCGGAAAACGTCGAACACATGCTCTATCACGTCGGCAAACGTGAGAAGCTGCCGTTACTGCTGGGCCTCCTCCAACGCGAGCAGCCGACCCGGACGATGATCTTCATCAACACCAAGCGTGAGGGCGAGTGGCTGGCCCGCCGGCTCGCCGACAACGGGCACAACGCGCGCGTTCTCAGCGGCGATGTCGACCAGCGCGTCCGGCTGAAGTTGGTCCATGACTTCAAGAGCGGCGCTCTGCCGATTCTGGTCGCCACCGACGTCGCCTCGCGTGGGTTGCACATCGAAGCTGTCAGCCACGTCATCAACTACGACCTGCCGCAGGACCCGGAGGACTACGTCCACCGAGTCGGCCGCACGGCGCGCGCGGGAGCGTCGGGCAAGGCGATCAGTTTGGCGTGCGAGGAGTACGTGATGGCGCTCGAACCGATCGAGCACCTCACCGGATTCAAGATCCCGTTCGCGCACGTCGAGGACGATATGTTGATCAAGCCGGTACCGCCATCGCACGATCCCAGGCGGCACGCGCCGCGACCGACGGCTCACGCGGCGGCTGGGCCGGATCGCCGCCGTGCAGGCACCGGCCGCGGTGGTAGATCTGCGCACGGCGCTCCGACGGCGCGCTGATCCATCAATTGATCCAAGCGGCGCACCTGATCCAAGCGACGCAAGTGAGGAGAGACCATGTTCGGGACCATCAAGAAAATCATCAAGGACAAGGGCTTCGGATTCATCACCCCCGACGATAGCGGCGATGAGG
>JBGOUW010000398.1:0-4771 GCA_041477755.1 Binatia bacterium | reverse complement strand
GGTCGGGCCGAGCACTGCGACATGATCCGATTCGAGGATCGGATCGAGAAATTCAAAGGCCTGTGCCGCTGTCAACGGACGCCGGAACACGCGTGCATGCGTGACGAGCCGCAGGAATTCGTAGACGATACTCCAGGTCAGCGCCCAGGGAATCGATCCAGACAACCATCCCTCCAGCGACGTCAACGCGGCCTGGTGCTCATCGCAGTCCCGGTTGACTGCGTATGCAAGGATGTTCGTGTCGACGAGGAATCTCACGAACGATCCAAAACCTCGAACAGCTGATTGCGATCGGCTAGATCGACGCGTGGGGATCCCATCCCAAACGACGGCAGTTTCACGCGACCCGACCGCCGCGGCCGGCGCGGACGCGCGAGGCCGCGACGCAGAGCTTCCTGCGTCACTTCCGAGAGCGTGCGGCTCTCCGCTGCTGCTCGCCGCTTGAGATCACGGAATAGCTCATCGTCTATCACCAGAGTTGTACGCATATGAAAACGCATACAACCGACGCATACATGTGTCAACCACCGTCGGAGAGCGAAGATGGTCGACGCAGTCGGCCCTACTCGGCTCCGTCCCCACGATGATCCGATCGCGCTTGACCTGCTTTCCGGCAACTTCTAAGGTCGCAGCACTTTCACCACAGATCGGATCATTCGTGCGCTTTCGCCAGTCGCTGATTCCCACGCTGAAAGAAGTTCCCTCCGACGCCGAGGTCATCAGTCATCAACTGATGGTGCGCGCCGGGATGATTCGCCAAGTCGCCCGCGGTATCTACGACTTCCTCCCGCTCGGGCTGCGCGTGGTGCGCAAGGTCGAACGGATCGTGCGCGAAGAAATGGACCGCGCCGGGGCGCAGGAGATTCTCATGCCCGCGATCTGCCCGGCCGAACTATGGCGGGAGAGCGGGCGCTGGGATCGCTATGGTAAAGAGTTGCTGCGCATGAAGGACCGCTACGATCGTGACTTCTGCTTCGGTCCGACGCACGAGGAACTGGTCACCGACATCGTGCGCCGTGAAGTGCGCTCGTATCGCGATCTGCCGCTCAATTTGTATCAAATCCAAGTCAAGTTCCGCGATGAAGTCCGGCCCCGCTTCGGCCTGATGCGTGGCCGCGAGTTCATCATGAAGGACGCGTACTCGTTCCATGTCGACGCCGACGATTGCTGGCGCGAGTACGAGAACATGGCGAAAGCCTACCGGCGTATCTTCGAGCGCTGCGGTCTGACGACACGCCAGGTCGAGTCGGACACCGGCGCGATCGGTGGCAGCGCCGCGCATGAATTTCAGGTGCTCGCGGATTCCGGCGAAGACGCGATCGTGAGCTGCAACCGCTGCGAGTACGCCGCCAACGTCGAGCGGGCCGAAGTCGGACAGACACCGGCGACCGCGTCGCCGCGGGCCGGTGAGATGCGCAAAGTGCGCACGCCCGGCAAGGGCAAGGTGGAAGCGGTCGCCGAATTTCTCTCCGAGCCGCCCGACCGGTTCATCAAGACCCTGCTCTACGGTACCAGCAGCGGCGTCACCGTGGCCGCGCTGGTGCGCGGCGATCACGAGATCAGCGAGGCGAAGTTGAAGACCGCGCTGGGCGTGGAGTGGGTGGCACTGGCCGACGAAGACACCGTGCGGCGTGTGTCGAACGCGCCGGTCGGATTCGCCGGGCCGTTCGGTCTCTCGGTGCAGGTCATCGCCGATCACGCTCTGCGTGGGATCAGTGGCGCGGTGACCGGTGCGAACGAAGTGGATCATCACCTCGTCGACATCGACCAGGCCCGCGATCTTCCCGCTCTCCAGTTCGCCGACCTGCGCGCGGCGCGCGCGGGCGACCGTTGTCCGCGCTGCGACGGCGGCGTCTTCGAAGCGCACCGTGGCATCGAGGTCGGCAACATCTTCTATCTCGGCACCAAGTACAGCGTGCCGATGAAGGCGACGTACCTCGACGCCGGCGGCCAAGAGCACCCGATGGTAATGGGCTGCTACGGTATCGGTGTCACGCGGACCGCGGCCGCGGCGATCGAGCAGCACCACGACGCCAACGGCATCATCTGGCCGCTGGCGATCGCGCCGGCACACGTCCACCTCGTGCCAGTGAACTGGAACGACGAGACTCTGCGCGCGACCGCCGAGTCGCTCGTGACCCAACTCGAATACGCCGGCCTCGAGGTCCTGCTCGACGATCGCGACGAACGACCGGGTGTGAAGTTCAAGGACGCGGATCTGATCGGCATCCCGTTGCGCGTCACCGTCGGCGCGAAGAGCTTGGCGCGCGGCTGTGTGGAGTTCAAACACCGGCGCGACGCGCAAGCCAGTGAAGTACGCGTCGATGAAGTGGTCGAGCGGATCACGACGATGGTGCGGACGGAGCTGGCCAAATGACCTTGCAGTGGCCGTTCGGCGGCCACCAAAGCGGGATGCGGTCCCGCCTCATCTTCGCGCTCGACGTCGGCTCGGTGCGCGAGGCACTCGAACTGGTCGCCAAGCTGGCGCAGGACGTCGGCATGTTCAAAGTCGGCAAGCAGCTCTTCTTGCACGCCGGCCCGCAGATCGTGCGCGACATTCGCGATCGCGGCGGCGAAGTGTTTCTCGATCTCAAATTCCACGACATCCCGCGCACCGTTGCCAAAGCCGGCGTCGAAGCCGCGCGCATGGGTGCGCGCATGTTCGATCTGCACGCCTCCGGCAGTCTCGAGATGATGCAACGCACGGTCAACGAGGTCGGCAAAGTCTGCCGCAGCGAAGGCCTACGCAAGCCGAAGATCCTCGCCGTCACCGTGCTGACGAGCCTGAACCGCGACGACCTCAAGCGCGTCGGCGTCATGAGCGGCGTCGAGAGTCAGGTGGTGCGCTTGGCGCGGCTCGCGAAGCTCGCCGGCATGGACGGCGTGATCACGTCACCGCTCGAGATCGGCCGCATCCGCAAGGAGTGCGGGCGCGGCTTCATCATCATTACGCCCGGCGCCCAAGCGCAGGAGGGTGACGGGGACGATCCGAATCAGCAGCGCGCGATGACGTCCGAAGAAGCGGTCCGTGCTGGCGCCGATTACTTGGTGGTTGGCCGGCCGATTCGCGATGCTGGCGATCCCGTCGCCGCGGCACGCGAGACCGTCGCCGCCATGGAGCGCGGCCTCGCCAGCGTCGAGCGCCGCGTGCGGCTATTCAGCGAGCGAAAGCCGTGAAGTCGTGCTCGTGACTCGTGGCTCGTCGGAGACATCAGACGGCCACAGGCTGGAAGCCTGTGCCACCGACAATGGCGCCTGAGTCGTCGTGAGTGCACCCGGCCGTGTCCTCCTCCGAGCACGAGCCACGAACACGCATCACGATTCTTACTTCTTCGCCGCTCCCCTTGGCCGCAGATCCATGTCGGGCGGCGGCGCGTCGGGCAGCTTCCACACGATGTACGGCTTCTCCTTCAGTTCGTGGTAGGCGTTGGCCGCATCGACGCACTTGTGGAAAGCCTCTTCGAAGGCGGCAAAATCCTTCTTGTCCAGCGGGCCTTCGAGCGTCTTCCAGTTTTCTTCCATATATTGATTCAGCGCGTCCTCGTGCTTCGGCCGGGTGAAGGCGCCGAGCTCGAACAGGCCCTTGATTTCCTTCCACTGGAACTTCGCCATCGGCCAGTTGCCGGCCTTAGCGGCATAGAAGAGTTTCCACGTGCGGGCGCCGACCTCGGGCATGAGGCGGCCGAGGCCGGGCTGAATCGTCACCACGTCTTCGATCGACATGGCGCGGTGACCGCCGGTGAACGTAAGTTCCTTGAGCTTCTCAGCAAACTTCTCGTCGTCCATGAAAGAGTCCTCCGTAGCAGTGTTGGTTTCGCCGGAACGATCCGAGCGGATGGCGGCTGCTTAACCAAACCCCCGCCGCGCCGTCAACCGGCGGGTGAACGTTTGTTAGGACCGACACGGAGCCTTCCTTCTCACGCCGGCAAGGCCCTGAAGACGACCGCTACGGAGCCGCGCCGCGTTCGATGGTGATGATCTTCCCATCAACGAACTGCACGTGTCGCACCGAGCTGCGCGAGTCGTAGTAGAGCCACTGGTCAGATTGAAATCCGGGAGTGCGATGAAATGGCGGATAGCCGCGTGCCATGGTCGCTTGCTCCTTGGTCATGCCGCGTCTGAGATGCCCCTTGGTGATCGCCGCCACAATCTCGGGCGAAGCCGTTGCCAGCGCTGGACGCGGATCGCTGTCGCGGAGAATGTTGCCAAAATACTCCATCGCCGTGATCCGCTCTCCCCCAAAGGCGAAGTAGAGATAGAAAGTCTCCGACCCGCCGTCCGGCCGCATCACCACGCCCTCTTTGCCTGCGTTAGTGACCTTCACTGGGGTGCCGAGCGAGATCCGATTACCGCCAACGTCGAGATACTTGTAGTTCGCGTCGCTGGCGTTGCGCTCTTCATCGAAGTACAGGTTGCAACAGACAAAGAAGTCACGACCGACTAGTTCGGTCAATTCAAAGACCTTCGCCGGCGACTGATTGTAGCGAAAGCGTGCCTGCAGCTCGGTGTTGCGCGGATCGGCCGGTCGCTGATGGCAAGCGCTGAGGGCAAACCCCATCCTCAGCACGATTGCGACGAGTCGTTCGCCCAGGAGCGCATTGGATCCTCCGTTGTGCATGAACGCTACGCCTGTAGCCGACCCGGCGCGGCGGCGTCAATGCCGTCAAGCCCAGTCGAGCCACCGTGTTGAGCCACGGCTCTTTCGTTCTTGACAATCGAACACACCCCGACTTAGAAGCCGCGCTATGTCGCGCGAGTTGAATGTTCGCTT
>JBGOUW010000112.1:0-11397 GCA_041477755.1 Binatia bacterium | reverse complement strand
TGCTCACCGGATTGACGGTGCCGGTCGCCGTCACCGTCGCGGCGACGGCGCCGCGTTCAAGCGCGTCGGTAACGTACTCGCCCTTGCCGTTCTCGTCGGTATGGCGCCAGTAGGCATAGCTCGCCACCGCGACCAGCACGACCAGCGCCGCGACCATCAGATAACGCACCTTTGGCCTCATGCTACCGACTCAATCCTCCTCAGCGCGGATCTCGCGATGAAAGCGCTCTTCGATGATCGTATAGAGCGTCGGGATGAACACCAGCGTCAACACGGTCGACACGCTCAGGCCGCCGAGCACGGCGCGCGCGAGTGGCGCGTTGGTCTCGCTGCCGACGGCCCACCCCAGCGCCATCGGCAGCAAACCGAAGATCGTCGTCAACGTGGTCATGAGGATCGGGCGCAAGCGTGTGCGGCCACCAGTGATCACCGCCTCGTGCAACTCCATGCCGCGGCGCCGCAACACGTTGGTGTAGTCGACCAGTAGCACACCGTTACTGACGACGATCCCCACCATCATGATCACGCCCATGAACGAGGTCGTCGACAACGTGGTGTGGGAGAGAAACAGCGCCCACAGCACGCCGGTCAAACCCAGCGGCACGGAGAACATGATGATAAGCGGATCGAGCAACGAGCGAAATTGCGCAGCCAGCACCATGTACACCAACATCAGCGCCACCAGCATGCTGAACCGCAAGCTCTGAAAGGCTTCGCGCTGCTGCTTGGTCTGGCCGCCAAGGTGCACCTCGAACCCCGCGGGTAGTTTGAGTTGGTCGAAGCTGCGGTCGAGCTCCTCCGACAAGCTGCCGAGATCGCGCCCGGCTGGATTGGCGGTGAGATGCACGATGCGTTGCTCGTACTTGCGATCGAGTTCGACCGGACCCGAGCCGCGCTGCACCGACGCCACGCTCTTGAGTAAGATGGGCGCACTGTGGTCGGCCCGGATGACCAAGTTCTCCAAATCGGACGGATCGTCGCGGAACCGGTCGGCGAGCTGCGCCACGATGTTGTACTCGTTGCCGGTGATCGGATCGGTGAACAACGACGGACCGCTCGATACGTTGCTCGACAGTGAGAACAACACGGACGTGGCGATTTGGCGTTCGGAAAGGCCGAGCAGCGCGGCCTTCTCGCGATCGACGACGACGTCGAGTTCCGGATAATCCTCCTCGCGGGTGACTTGAACGTCGGCAAGCCCGTTCATGTTCCCCATGACGCCGCGCAACTGCTGCGTCAGATCGCGCGCAGCGCGCAGATCGTATCCCGACACCTCCACGTCGACCGGAGCCGCCGAGCCAAAATTCAGAATGCGTTTTACAATCCCACCGGGATCGAAGTAAATCGCCACCCCGGGGAATTGGCTCGCCATTTTCGTGCGCAGATGCGCGACGATATCCTCCGTGCTCTGATCGCGCGCCTGCGGATCGACCAGCTCGATTTGAATGTTCGAGGAGTGTGGCCCTGTGTTGGGGCTGTAAATCGAGGCGGTGGTCGACGGCAGGCCGATGCTCGACACCGTCGCCTTGTGGTAGCCGGCAGGTATGTTGTCCTTCACCGCCGCCTCGATGCGCTCGACCAGCCGATCGGTGTCCTCGACGCGCGTGCCCACCGGGGCTTTGACGATCATGCGGAATTGACTTTCGTCGGTGACCGGAAAGAACTCGGTGCCGATCACCGGCAGCAGCAACAAGCTCCCGGCGAAGATCGCCACCGTGGTGAAGATGACGATTGCGCGATGGCCGAGCGCCCAGCCGAGCACCGTTTGGTAGCGGTCGTCGATGCCGTCGAAGAACGCCGCCCCGGCGCGCGCCAGTCGGCCCTGCGGCCGCTCGTGTTGCGGACGCATCAGGCGCGCACACAGCAGCGGCGTCACGGTGCGCGAGATCCAAAATGACGCCACCAGCGCCATCGAGATGGTCAGCGTCAACGGCACGAATAACAGCTTGGCCGCGCCGACGAGGAACACCACCGGAAAGAAGACGACGATGGTGGTCACCGTCGACGCCAGAATCGGCATCGCCACCTCGCGCGCCGCGTCGAGCGCGGCTTGCTTGCGCGACTTGCCCATCGCCAGGTGGCGGTTGATATTCTCCAATTCGACGATCGAGTCGTCGACCAACCGTCCAACCGCGAGCGCGAGGCCGCCGAGCGTGAACACGTTCAGCGATTGGTCGCCGAAATACATGAAGATGAAGGTCATCAGCACCGACAGCGGAATCGCCAGCGAGATGATGAAGGTCGAGGTGAAGCTCTGCAGGAAGAGCAGAATGACGAGAAACGCCAGCCCCGAACCTTGTAGGGCTTCGTGCACCAGCGCCTCGATCGACTGGCGAATGTAGATCGACTGGTCGAAGAAGGTGCCGAGCTGGAGCCCTTTGGGAAGGTTGTACAGGTTGGGCAGCGCGCGCTTGACCGCATCGATCACTTCGATGGTGTTGCTGCCCGGCTGTTTGTTGATGCGCAGGTAGACCGCCCGCTGCCCGTTCATGCGCACAATCGACGTCTGCGTTGCGTACGAGTCGGTGACCGTGCCGAGGTCTTTGAGATGGATCGGCACGCCATCAACCGTGTGCACGACGATGTCCTCCATCGGTTTGACGATGTCGAACTGGTTGTTTGTGAAGACATTGTAGTCGAGTGAGCCGGTCTTGAGGTCGCCCGAAGCGAGGATCAAATTGGCGTCGGCGACCGCACTCACGACATCCTGGATGTTGATTCCCTTCGCCTGCAGTTGGTCGCGATCAAGGTTGATGGTGATCTGGCGGATCTTACCGCCTTCGACGCTGGCCGAGGCGACGTGCGGCAAGTGTTCGAGCTGCGGCTCCACTACGTTGTAGGCGATGTCGTAGAGCTGCTTCTCGTCGTAGCCCTCGCCGGTGAGCGTGACCAGCAGCACCGGAATGTTCGACAGATCGAATTTGACCACGAACGGCTGCTGCACACCGGTCGGCAGAGCACCCATGATGCCCTGGATCTTTTGGATGACCTCAACTTCTCCGGCATCGACGTTCGCACCCCAGTTGAACCACACCTGCACCACCGAGATGCCTTGCTTCGAGCGCGACTCGACGTGTTCGACCCCGCTGACCGAGCTCACCGCCTTCTCGATCGGATAGGTGACGCTCTTCTCCATGTCTTTGACGCCGGCCCCTTTGTACACGGTGCCGACTTGGACGATCGGGAGGTTGATGTGGGGAAACAGATCGACCGGCAGTCGCTGCAGCGAGACCCATCCCAGCACCACGATCGCCAGCGACAGCATGAGGATCGCGATCGCGTTACGGAAGGCTAGCAGGGTGAGCCACATGATTTAGTGCTCGGTCGCGATCCGCGGCGAGTTGCCATCGGCGGCGACGCGCACGACGCTGCCGTCGTGCAAGAGTTCTTTTCCGCTGCGCACGATGCGGCTGCTGGGGGCGAGGCCGGCCAAGATCTCGACTTGGCCGCCGTCTTCGACGCCGGTGCTCACCGCGACTTTGCGGACGGTGGACTCTGCGGCTCCGTCGGTGGCCGCGTTGACGACATAGAGGTAGCTGCCCAACTCGTTCACCAGCAACGCCTCACTCGGGACCGCAAGGACATCGGGGCGCCGTTCGAGGATGAGCAGCACGCGCGCGAACATGCCCGGCTTGAGCGCCAGATCGTCGTTCGCTACGTCGACCTCGACCAGTAGCGTGCGGCTGCCGCGATCGAGCGCCGGCCCAAAGCGGCTAACTTGGCCGCGGAACGTCTGATCAGGATACGCGTCGACCGTGAGCGACACGGCATCGCCGACGTGCACACTGGCGATATCGCGCTCCGGCACGTTGACCATCACCTTCACACGCGAGATGTCCATCACCGTCAGCAGAATGTTCGCACTCGACGACCCGCTGCTGACCTGTGGAATCAGGGCGCCCGGATCGACGTGCCGCTGGGTGACGTAGCCGTCGAAGGGCGCAACGATCTTGGCGTACTCGGCGTAGGTCTGCTGTAACTCCAGCTCTCGTTTTGTGATCGAGAAACGGCTGTGCGCGTCGTCCAGTTCTTGCTTGGCGATGAGACCCTGCGCGAACAGCGCTTCGAGACGCTCGAAGGTGATCTTGGCCTGGTCGTGGTTGGTTTGGGCGCGCTGAAGTTGGTGCTCGAGTTCGGGTTCGCGGATGATCGCCAGCAGTTGCCCGGCATGAACCCGGTCCCCGCGGTCAACATAGATGGCGTCGAGATAGCCGGCCACTTTCGCCATCAGCTCGGCCTGCTGCCGCGGCAGCACATCGGCCGTCAGGAGCAGCTTGCGCTCCATCGTCAGCTGCAACGGCGTGGAGATTTGGACGAGCGGGAGAGGACGCTGCTCGCTTTCGGATTGGCGTGACAAACCCAGCCGATGCCAGACCAGCGCCCCGAAGCCGAGGATGGCCAGCGCCGCGAGTCCGGAGAATATTCGCCGAGTCCAAGAACGCATCCGCGCGACCTCACTCCATCGCCAACGGTTGGGCGGTGGCCTTCTCCAGCGCCGCGACCGTGGTCTTGTAGTTGTAGAGAGACTGCACATGGTTGGCCTCGGCGGTCGTCAACGAGGCTTGCGCGTCCGTCAGCTCGATGATGTTGCCAACCCCGGTGTTGTAGCGACCCTCCGCCAGCTCGAGGTTCTCGCGGGCCTGCTGCAGCCCCTTTTCCGACACCCCAATGCTCTCGGACGCCTGTTGGAGATTGAGCGTGGCCTGGCGCACTTCGAGAGCGATGTTCTGCCGCAGGCCGTCCTCGTTGAACTTGAGGTTGGCGAGATTGGCCTGCTGTTCGCCGATCTGCGCGGTCGTCAACCCGCCGTTGAAAATCGACAGGTTGAGCGCCGCGCCGACGTTCCAGTTTGATTGCAGCGGGTATTCGCTACCCGACCATTGGTAGTTCCCGTTGCCGGTGATGTTGGGCAGGTAGCTCTTTTGCAACGACTTGATCTGTTCGGCGGAGGAGAGCTCCTTCGCGTGAATGCTCTGCAGCTCAGGCCGTTTGTCGTACGCCATGGCCAGTGCCTGATCCTCGGTGACTTCCACGGTGTGGAGGTCGAAGTTGTCGACGATATCGAAGTCGAGGGGACCGACGAGACCGAGCGCGTTGCGTAACGTTTCGTGGGCGATGGCGACATTGTTGCGCGCGCTGACCTGATTCAGCTCGGCGTTCGCCAGTTGAACCTGCGCCTGGGTGACGTCGAATTTCGCCGCCAAGCCGACGGTGAAGCGGCCTTCCGCTTGCTCGACGTGTTTGCCATTCTGCCGCACGGTTTCGTCCGCGACCACCAGCAGGCGGCGGGCGGCGAGCACATTGAAGTAGGCTTGCTTGAGGTTGAGTACGACCGTGTCTTGTTGCGTCGACAAGTCGGCTTCGAGTGACTGCTCGCTGGCCTGAGCCGCGCGAACCGCGTTCAACGTCTGCCCGAAATCGAAGATCATCTGGGTAAAACTAAGACCGGTGTTATAAAAATTGAACGTCGGCGCCTGGGTCCCGAGGCCGCTGGTCTGCGAGCCGGTGCGCACGGCAGGACTGGACTGACGGCGGTTGGCGGTATAGCTGCCGCTGATCTGCGGCAGATAGTTCGCGGCGGCCTCGCGCACGCGCTGGCTGCCAGCCTGCACGGATGCGTTTGCAGCCTTCAAGCTCGGATGATTTTCCACCGCAATAGCGACACACTCCGGCAGGGTCTTGGTCGGCAGATCGTCCGCCCCGACTGCGCGCGAGATGAGCGCACCGATCAGTAGCGCAGCGATGGCAGCACCAGGACGCATTCACTTCCTTCGCCCGCGGCCATTCAATACCAGCCGCCGCCTCACCGGCGTTCCGGCCAGACGCCGGCCCGCCGCCGTACCGACCCCGAACAGAAATACATCCAGGACCGCGGCGACCATGGTATCGAGCGTGTCATGCGCAGTGCGGTAGCGGTTAGCGCCGCGCAACATGCCCATCAGCATCTCGGTCGCGATCCGCGGGTCGACGCGACGCACGTGGCCCGCGCTCATGGCCTCTTCAAGCGCGCCCCGAATGAGGCGCGACAGTTCCGTCCGCCGCCGCAGCCATTCGCGAAAATCGGGGTCGTCCGGCTTGTGTTCGTTGCGGTTGATCAGGGCAAAGAAGAAGCGCCGGTCCCAAAAATACCCGAGGATGCAGCGGACCGCTCGCTCGACCTTTCGCGCTGGCTGCTCCGCGACCCCGACAGCGATCCGCAATTCATCGCGCAGCCGTTCTATCCCCTCAAACATCATCGCGAGATACAGCTCGCGCTTGCCAGGAAAGTATCGATAGAGAGTCCCCTTGGCGACACCGCAGGCACGAGCGACGTCGTCCATCAGCACTTCGTGGTAGTCGTGCTGTGCGAACACCCGCTCTGCCGCGCGCAAGATGTTCCCGCGCAGTCCAGCGGTCGGGGGCCGGCCGCGCGGGGATATGGTCAAGGCCACGGCTGAAGTGGGCGAGCGCATTTCCAAAACTGACCAGTCAGTTCGATAAATACCGGAGCGCCAACGCTGGCGCAATAGCGTGGGGAGGCCGGCTCGCCCTCAGAGCCAGCCAGCGCGCTTGAAGGAGACGTAGAGCCAGCCACACACACCGGCCATCAAGCCGACGGCGAGGCCGTAGCCGTATTGCCAGTGCAGCTCGGGCATGAACTCGAAGTTCATCCCGTAGACGCCGGCGATCATCGTCGGCACGGCGAGGATTCCGGCCCAGGCACCGAGCTTCTTCATGACTTCGTTCTGCCGCACCGAGATCAGCGACAAATTGGCTTCGAGCGCGGTGGTGAGCAGCTCGCGCAAATTGTCGATGGTCTCGTTGGTTCGCACCACGTGATCGTACACGTCGCGAAAGTAGAGCCGCACGTCGTCGGGAATCAGCATCATGTCAAAACGCACGAGCCGATTGCAGACCTCGATCAGCGGCGACACCGCGCGCTTGAGCGACACCAGATCGCGCTTGAGCTCATAGATGCGTTCAGTGGTGGCGCGCGTGAAGCTACCGCCGAAGATCTCTTCTTCGAGCCGCTCGAGCTCCTCTTCGAGCGCGTCGACAATCGGGAAGTAATGATCGACGACGAAATCGGTCAGGGCGTAGAGCACGAAGCCGGTCCCTTTGCGCAGCAGGTTCGGCGTACTCTCGCAGCGCGCACGCACGTCGGCATACGAATCCGAGGCGCCGTGACGCACCGAGACAATCCAACGCGGGCCGACGAAGATGTGAGTCTCGCCGAAATCGATCTTGCTCCCATGCAGCTGCGCCGTCCGCAGCACGACGAAAAGCCCTTCGCCGTACTCCTCCAGCTTCGGCCGCTGGTGCGCCCGCAGCGCATCTTCCACCGCCAAGTCGTGCAAGCCGAACACCTGCTGCACCTGGCGCAGCAGCGGCTCGTCCGGTTCGTACAACCCGACCCAGATGAACTGCGCCTCACTCTCGAGGACGGCGGGAATATCGCCGACCTCAACGTTGGCCAGCCGGCGTCCGTCGGCGTACGCGGCGCAATTGATAATCGTGCCGGGGTCCATCTGCTATTCGTCGGCAGGCGCGGCCTGGCGCGGTTTCCCGAAGACGTGCGCGACCCCGATGCTGAGGAAGTACAAGACCAGCAGCGGCGTCGCCATCAGCAGCTGCGAGGCGACATCGGGCCCCGGCGTCAGGATCGCCGCGACAATGAAGATCACCAGAATGGCGTACCGCGTACTCCTCAGCATCATCGCTGCGGTGACGACGCCGATCCGTGCCAGGAAGAACGTGACCACCGGCATCTCGAAGGTCGCCCCGAACGCGAGCAGCATCCGGGCGGTGAACGTGAGGTACTCGCTGATGCGAATTTGCGGATCGACGCGGATGGTGCCGTACTCCGCAACGAAGAACCGGTAGCCTACCGGCAGCACCAAGTAGTAACAGAACGCGGCGCCGGCGACGAAGAAAAGCGTCCCGAAGAATACGAACGGCTTGGCGTAGCGCTTCTCTTTGTCGTACAAGCCCGGCGCGGTGAACTGCCACAGTTGATACAGCAGCACCGGACTTGCCACGAACGTCCCCGCCAGGAAGCAGACCTTCAGCTTGGTGAAGAAGGCTTCGGCGACGCCGGTGCCGATCAGCTGCACCGAGCGTCCGTCGCCAATGTCGGCATTGATCGCCAGCAGTGGCTCGGTCAAGAACGCGAACAGGATCTCCGCAAAATAGTAACAGACACCGAACGCGAGTCCGATCGCCACCAATGCCTTGATGAGTCGCCAGCGCAACTCTTCGAGGTGCGCGGTGAGCGGCATCTTAACGTCGATCATCGAGCGGCGCGACAGGGTGCGGGCGACCAGCGGCGCAACGATCACGCCGATGCGGGCGGACTGGGATCCTCGGGCGCCTTCTCGCTCTTCGACGCGATCGTTTCAGGCGGCTGAATCTGATTGGGCTTCGACGCTGCCGGTCGCGCGATGTTGCGCGCCTCTTCTTCGATCATGATGCGCGCGTTGCGCAATTCGTCCGAGACACCACTGGTCGCCTTGCGCAACTCGGCGAGCGCCTTCCCGAGCGCCTGCGCCACCTCGGGTAACCGCTGCGGACCCAAGACGATCAGCGCCACTACCAGAATGACCAGCAGCTCCGGAACACCTATCCCAAACATCGCCGTCACGCTAAGGCAAGAGCGTCGGGGTGTCAAATTCGAGAGTTCGAGTTTGTGGTTCGTGGCTCTTGGTCACTTCAGTATCCGTTCGCTCGAGTGTAAGCGGAGCGAACGTATCGAGGGCGGCAGAGGGAGCAGCCGTTCGCTGAACTATCCTCGGGAAGCTGACGACACCCGAAACTCTAGAGACTGCGGACCGGCTTTGGTAGAAGGTCGACATGACGGAGACCGGGATCGTCATCGATCCGCGCTACCTCGATCACGACACCGGCCGCGGCCATCCCGAACGGCGCGAGCGCATCGCCGTGTTGTTGCAGATGCTCGGCGAACAGAGCGAGCGATTTCACTCGATCGCGCCGCGCGCGGCGAGGGGCGAGGAGCTGGCGCTGGTGCATGATGGCGCGTTCGTGGAGGACGTCGCCAAGACCCAACACCTCGCGCACTTCGCCTTCGATGCCGATACACCGGTGTCGCCACTGTCGTACGACACCGCATGTCTGGCGGCGGGCGGATTTCTGTCGCTGCTCGACGCGATCATGACCGGCAGCGTGCGGAACGGTTTCGCCTTCGTCCGTCCGCCGGGTCATCACGCCGAACGCGCACGAGCGATGGGGTTCTGCTTGTTCAACAACGTCGCCGTCGGGGCCGAGTACCTGCGCCGCGTCCACGGCTTGTCGCGCGTGCTGGTAATGGATTGGGATCTGCACCACGGCAACGGCACGCAGCACATGTTCGAACGCGATCCGGGTGTCCTGTACGTCTCCACGCACCAGTATCCCTTCTATCCCGGCACCGGTGCGATGGAGGAATGCGGCCGCAGCGAAGGCGAAGGCTTTACGGTCAATCTCCCCTTCCCTGCCGGCTGCGCTGACGCCGAGTTCGCCGAGGCGTTCACCACCGTGATCGAACCGATCGCGCACCAGTTCGAACCCGAGTTCGTGCTGATCTCCGCCGGCTTCGATGCGCACGCGCGCGATCCGCTCGGCGGCTTGGCGGTCACTGAAGCCGGCTTCGATCTGATGACCCGCTCGCTCCTCGATATCGCCCGCCGTTACGCCAAGGGGCGCTGCGCGGCGATCCTCGAAGGCGGTTACGATCTCACCGCGATCCGCAACTCCTCCGCGGCCGTGTTGGACGAACTCGGCACCGGCGGTGGCGAGGTCCATTCGGCCCCGGCCAGCCGCGCCACGTCGATCCTGGAACGCGTTCGCAAGATTCAGGGGCGGTACTGGAAGTGGTGAGTCGTCCTGGTGTTGGTGACTGGTCGAAGTTGCAACCGATGACCGCACGCTACGGGAGGAAGCGGCTCGCAATCGTGACGCTGCTTGTCGGCCTCGCGACACATGCGGCCATGGCTAGCGATCCGAAGGAGGCAGATATGGCTCTCATGCTCACGTCTTCCGCGTTCGCCAATGGCGGAGAAATTCCGCGGATTCACACCTGCGACAGCAGCGATGTCTCGCCGTCATTGACATGGAGCGGCGTGCCGCAAGGCACACGCAGCCTCGCACTCATCGTCGACGATCCCGATGCACCGGATCCTGC
The DNA here is from genome assembly GCA_041477755.1 of Binatia bacterium. Lineage (GTDB taxonomy): Bacteria > Desulfobacterota > Binatia > HRBIN30 > JACQVA1 > JACOST01. The sequence continues at coordinate 1,241 of JBGOUW010000112.1, read as the reverse complement.
CGCACCAAAGATGACCTGGGTGCATTGGGTCCTCTATAACATCCCGGCGTCGGCTACCGGACTGCCGCAGGGTGTGACTCCAAGCAATCTGCCCGCCGGAACGAAGCAAGGTCTCAACGACTGGAAGCGTACCGGTTACGGCGGTCCCTGTCCGCCCATCGGCCGGCATCGCTACTTCCATAAGCTCTACGCGCTCGACAGCGTGCTCAGCGACTTGGACACGCCGACCAAAGCACAGCTTGAAGCCGCGATGAAGGGTCACGTCGTCGCGCACACCGAGTTGGTCGGAACGTACCAGCACTCGAAGTAGCAACCGCGGAACCTGCCGACGTGTTCACTCGGACGATGCGGTTGTCGCGATACGCCAAGCTGGCGTGGGCAACGCTTGCGTTCAACGTGCTGGTTATCCTGTGGGGCGCCTTTGTGCGCGCCAGCGGATCGGGCGCGGGATGTGGCAGTCACTGGCCGTTGTGCAACGGCGAAATGGTCCCGCGCAGCCCGGCGATCGCGACGCTGATCGAGTTCGGGCATCGGCTCAGCAGCGGCGTCGCGTTGGTGTTGATCACCGCCCTAGTCATCGGCGCGTGGCGCGGGTTTCCACGCCGCCATCCGGTACGACTCGGCGCGGCGCTCTCTGGACTATTCATCGTCAGCGAGGCGCTCATCGGCGCGGGACTCGTACTACTTGAGTACGTCGCTCACAACGCCTCGCTGGCGCGCGGCTTCTGGGTTGCCGGGCATCTAGTGAACACGTTTCTGCTGGTCGCGGCGCTCACACTGACCGTGTGGTGGGCATCGGGCGGCGCCGCTTTGCGACTCCGCGCGCAAGGCAGCGTGCTCGTCGCGCTCGCGATCGCGCTGGCTGGGGCGCTGGTCCTCGGCGTGAGCGGCGCGGTGACCGCGCTCGGCGATACGCTCTTTCCGGCGGCCAGCTTGGCCGAAGCGGAGGCGCAGACGTTCTCCAGCACGGCGCACCTCTTCGTCAGGCTGCGGGTGTGGCATCCGGCGCTCGCCATCGCCGTCGGTCTGTGCGTGCTCCTTGCAACGCTAACAGTGACAACAGCTCGGCGAACTACGATCAGCGAAATGCTCGCGCGCGGACTAGTGTGGCTCTACCTCGCGCAGATCGTCGTCGGCGTCCTCAACGTGTGGTTGCTCGCGCCGATCACCGTCCAGATCGTTCATCTGCTGGTCTCGGATCTGATTTGGATCGTGCTGGTCCTGTTCGCGGCGAGTGCGCT